>JBIIHY010000138.1:0-7677 GCA_044235305.1 Bdellovibrionota bacterium | reverse complement strand
CAAGCAATTAATTCGTAATGAGAGGGTCGCAGCTTGTCCGCCGTAGCCTGTGGCGAAGGTGGATGTTCGATTCACGTCAGCGGCTTAAAATTCTCTGATATACCAGTGCCGCTCGTAAGATTTCAGCGGACCTGGAAGGTCCGCGGTCCAGTAGGTAGGTTTCTCTAAAGTGACTTGATAATGCTTAGGGGATCGGGGCTTGATAGGAGCGCCTCACCGAGCTCTCTCGTAATTACGGCGCGTCGCGAGTCGGGATATTCGTTACCAAAGGCCTTTAGCCCTCTCCAATCTGGAGTGCTGTTAGATTTAATTTCAAAAGCGTAGAGAACGCCATCTTTTCGCGCTACGACATCAACATCTACCCGCGAGTTACTCCAATAGAACAACTCAAATCCAAGCTCTGCAAAG
This sequence comes from Bdellovibrionota bacterium, assembly GCA_044235305.1. Classification (GTDB taxonomy): domain Bacteria; phylum Bdellovibrionota_C; class UBA2361; order UBA2361; family OMII01; genus OMII01. Next base: position 7,269 of record JBIIHY010000138.1, on the reverse strand, counting down.
CGAGCAATAAGGGATGCCTCAAAGAGCTTACCGAACCATGTTGCATCAGTTGATACAAGCTGCGGCGGTGCAAAAGCATGCACTAACGCCGGGGCAAGAGGAACAATCTTGGGACTTGAGGTGCGCATGCGGATCTGGCCACCTGAATACCGATAGAGAAGTTTGATCAAAAAGGCCTTTTCCATCAGCTCCAGGTAGCCCTTGATGGTGGTCACATTCCCTCTATCAGTGAGCTGCCCCAATAGTTTCGTGAGCGACAATTCAACACAGGGCATTGCTAATGACGTATGTAATGTTTGACGAAATAGGGCTGTATTCATGACCTGTTTCAACGCAAGGATGTCCCTTGAAATAACAGGCTCAACGATTGAATCGCGCATAAATAGCTGGCAGCGTGAAAGAGTGCTATCTGTATCCTCAGTACATATCTCTCCTAGGACCGGATAGCCGCCGAACTGGAGGTAGCGCTTAAGATTCCAGTTAAATGCGGTCTGCATCTCATAAAGATTCCAGTGAGGAGCACGAATTATCTCATACCTGCCAAGAAGACTCTCTTCGCCGCGAAGTGCTAGGTCGAGCGCCGAGGAACCTAATAGCACTACACTGAGTTCCCCTTTAGGGCGGTCGTAATCATAGAGCTCCTTCACGATCGCGGGCCAACCTGGGACGTTTTGAATCTCATCAAAAACGAGGATTTTTCGACCCGGAATTTCTCGGGCTCGCGCCCAGTTGAAGCGGATGGCTTCTTCCGGATTAGCCCCGGGAACATCGAACAGAACGTAGATCGCCCGGTCCGGATATTTACCAATTATATCCTTGATAGCAGTGCTTTTTCCGACCTGCCTTGGCCCTAGGATGATCTGTATGAGTGGCTCAAACTTGACCACCCTTTGCTCTAAAATACTCGCAAAATCCCTAGTTATCTTCATAACATAAGAATATATTTCAATTTTACGAGATGCAACGTGTAATTTTACGAGCTGTGGCTAAAAAATGAAAGTCTAAATAAATACAGTAAGTTAGTGGGGAATATAAAGCCTCTCTCCGCTAAAGACTACATGTATCTGCGGACAACCCACAAAAATAGTTACGGAGGGGGATAACCTACCGCAACCCAGTAATCACCGAAGCCGGCCAGTACACAGCGAACGCACATGCTGCGCTGATGGGGATAGTGAGAACCCATGCGTAGAGAATCTTGACCGTAATACCCCAGCGCACAGCGGATACGCTCTGGCTTGCACCAACACCCATAATAGAGCCGCTGATGCAGTGGGTAGTGGACACTGGGAGACCCAAGTGCGACGCACTTAAAATAATGCCCGCGGCTGCTGTCTCAGCGGCGAAGCCATGCACTGGTTTAAGATCAATAATTTTCGTACCAAGTGTTTTGATGATTCGTACCCCACCCGCTGCTGTTCCAAGGCCCATCGCTGCGGCGCTACACAGGATCACCCACATCGGAACCTCAAGCTTAGGGCCCGTCATCTCAAGCGCGCCGTACGCCACAAGCGACATAGTTATAATACCCATCGTCTTTTGAGCGTCGTTGCTACCGTGGGAAAGCGCCATAAATCCTGCCGAGAGCATCTGCAATCGACGGAAGAGCACTGACACACCCTTTGGCGCTGCTCGACGAAAGATCCAATACAACGAGATCATCAGAATAAAAGCTACAAGCAGTCCAAGCAGCGGACTAATGATCAAACTAAGAAATATCTTTAAGAGCCCAGCTCCTTGAATCGAAGAGAGTCCACTGTGCGCGAATCCTGCGCCAATTAAACCACCAACCATTGCATGCGATGACGAGGAGGGGATTCCGAAATACCAGGTGAAGAGGTTCCAAAAGATCGCCCCGCTTAGCGCGGCCAGCACCACGACTAAGGTAATCGTTTCGGCAGTTATAATCCCTTTACCGATAGTGCTTGCAACGGCTGTGCCGGTCAGAGCGCCAACAAAATTTAAGATGGCGGCCAACATTATAGCGGTCCGAAGCGGAAGCACGCCTGTACTTACAACAGTTGCGATAGCGTTAGCGGTATCATGAAAGCCGTTAATAAAATCGAAGACCAGCGCAAGAATGATTACGGAGATAACGAGATAAAGCATCATACTCTCAGCTTAACTCCGCCGGCTAGGAATTCTTAATCACAACACCCGACACAACTGTGCCGACGTCGTCACACAAGTCGAGAGCCTCTTCGAGACCTTCGAGAAATTCTTTGTGCTTAACTAAACGTATAGCGTTCGTTTCGTTTTTGAACATCGAGGCCATCTGCGTTCTAAAAATCTCATCCCCTCGGTCTTCGAATGAAGAGATATTCTTACAACTCTTGCGAACTTCTAGGTGACTCTTTGGATTACTTATGTGCGAAACTGCAGAGAGGATCTCGGATGCGGCACGCTCAATCAACTGAGCGAGCTCAAGACTACCTTGAGGGAGATCATCCATCGCGTGCAACGATATTTGAAGAACCACTGAGTATACTGCATCTGTTATACCCTCAAGTTCAGTGGCGACCTTGTATATATCGCTGCGGTCAATCGGAGTTACGAAGGTTCTGTTGAGTTCTTTGTATACTTCAACTATCACTCGATCAGCTTCGTGTTCGATATCACGCAAGCTTCTGCGAAGCTCCTCACGAGTCGCCTCATCGGATGCTGAAACACACTTAACCAGCACCGAACTTGCATCCTGCGCACAACGCGCGCCGCGCTCTAGAAGGGTAAAGAAATGGTCTTCCTGAGGCAGTAGCTTTTTGATGATTCTATCCAACCACATATCCGTTTACCTCTTACACGTTACACTCGCAGCTCGAAGGTCTTCGTAACCGAAAACCGACCGTCTTGGTAGGTGCAGTTCGAGCAAAGTGCCGCTTTTGTGTTAGTTTTCAATTAGGCAGTTCGTCATGAAAGCACTCTTAAGCCCTGATGACTCGATAACTTGCCCTATTTTTCAACTAACTCTTGCTCTACCAGAACGCGAAGTTTTGTTGTGTATATACCTGATTATATTAATCTCTGATAGACCACCGACCCCAACGCCGCGCTTACTAAACAGGGCGTTTTTATACCCCCCACTGCACTTGTTACCGACTGAAGATCGTGTCACGATCTGGCCGCTTTAAAGGATAGGAAGGTAAGGCATGTATCACGGTGATGTAGAGGCAGGCAAAGACGATTTTTCTTTCATGAACATCTTCAAACAGGGTGTTTTTTGGGCAGTGCACCTTGCGTGTGGCTTAGCGTTCTTCGTTGGCTTTAGCTGGGTTGCTCTAGCTGTATGTTTAGCCTTGTACGTTGTGCGCATGTTCGCTATCACCGGCGTGTATCACCGCTACTTCTCGCACCGTTCATACCAAACAAGTCGCTGGTTCCAGTTCGTGCTTGCGTTCCTTGGTACTACGGCCGCACAGAAGGGCCCGATCTGGTGGGCATCACACCATCGCCATCACCACAGGCATTCCGATACCGAAGAGGATATACACTCTCCGATAGTTCACGGCCTCTACTTCTCTCATGTGGGATGGGTATTATGCACTCAGTTCCTTGAGCCGCGCCTCGACCTGGTGAAGGACCTCACCAAGTATCCAGAACTCTTATCTCTAGAGAAGTACAACGTCATACCGCCAATATTGCTTGCATTTGGAACATTCTTCCTCGGAGATTACCTCGCTGTAGCTTATCCTGAATTAGGAACAACTGGCTTTCAGATGCTGGTGTGGGGCTTCTTTATCAGCACAGTGCTGCTCTATCACGGCACCTTCTGCATCAATTCCCTCACACACCTGATCGGAAAGCGGCGCTTCCCTTCGACTGATAGCAGCAGGAATCACTGGCTACTTGCTCTCATCACTCTTGGAGAAGGATGGCACAATAACCACCACTACTATCCGGGCTCAGAGCGTCAGGGTTTTTATTGGTGGGAGATAGACGTATCGCACTACATACTCAAAGTGCTCTCATGGTTTGGCCTGGTATGGGACTTGAGAGTTCCGCCTCCGCGAGTATATGAGGCTGCCGGAAAGCTCAGCTAACGAGAACTCTGCCCCGAGGCTTTTGAGAATACCGCAACACGCACAGAGCGTGACAGCGGTCATCGCGGCAAAATGCAACACCCGCTACTATCGCAATTGTGTGGTGCTGAGAGCAACTGAGATGCAGATAACTCTGCAACTTGGAGACTTAGGAATATCACGACCGTAATGGAGTGATGGTCACTACCTGAAGTATCATCGGATGAAGATGATATGATGTAGGAGAGTGATGTACGTCCCTCAAGTGCTACGAAAGTAGCCACAAGTGCCGTTTGCCTAAGCGGCTTGGAACCCCATGCCCGGCTGATCGAAAGACAGCCGGGATTTTTTATTTCCGCGATACATCAGCGCGGGCATTTCACGGAAAACTTGAGATTAGATTAGCTAGCGAGCACGAAGGCACGGATATCGATCGCGTGACGACCAAGAGTCTCGTCGACGCCTGTGTTCTCCACGGCATGTCAACATGCCTCGTCGCGTAAACAAATAAATCTTCCAGGTCCATATCTCTTGGTTAGATAACGCGGAGGCGCGGAAAACGCGGAGATCACAGATGCCGATCGATGCGCTCCTGCGCCCTCCGCGGCTTCCGCGCCTCCGCGTTAATTAACCAAAAAGCTTCGCGACTGACCAATGACTGCTGTGGAGGAGAACCCCATCAAGAACGGGGTCAATGAAGCTTTACTTACATGAGATAACTTATTGAGGATTCGCTGCGTTAACGTGCTTGTGCACGTGCTCGTGCTCGCATCACGCAAACGTTGTCGTAGACGTCTCACGTTTACGTTTACGAGCACGTGAATACTGATGTATTCCTATACTCCAACAAGCACAAGCACGCCTTCCCCTTAATGCGACGCAGCCGCTCCTTCAGATGACTGCTGACCTCGCGCTGGACGAGATTGTTGCTGCTCAATCTGCAACGGTCCACTCTTAACCTGAATCTTACGAGCTTGAGCCTGCACCTCAGCAGTCTTGGGGATCACAACCGTGAGCACTCCCCTATCAAAGCTCGCTTGGATCTGCTTCTCATCCACCTCCGCAGCTAACGGAATTCTTCGCTCAAACGCTCCGTATCGACGCTCTTCGTATCGACCCCGTCCGCGGGAAGCCTCACGATGCTCTTCTTCCTTCTTCTCACCTCGCAATACGAGTGCTCCAGGCTGGTAGACTACCTCGATATCACTCTCTTTTAGTCCTGGAAGCTCAGCAATCACCCTCACCTGCTTCTCATCCTCATCAACGTCAACAAAGGGTGAAAAGGCTGCCGTCACAGATGGCGACCAACTTGGTTGGTTAACATCGAGTAGCATATTGTCAATAGCACGCTGAAATGAGCGCGGAATCGGAAAGATATCCTCGCTCAAAAGCCGTGGTCGTCTAGATAAATAATCACTGAAAAACATAGGTTCCTCCATATAGCAAGCGGGACCTTCCCGCCCTGTTTTGATGAATCGTATCCCTATAGCCAGCAGAACCCTGATGATCGGTGTCACTTACTCTGTAAATAAAAGGAATCTGTGCTACGGTTAGCCCCGGTATGGAAAGTGTAGAGACAACTATCGGTCAAACAACGGCAGTAGATCCGCGGAGCCTTGCCCCCGAAGACTTTTTGCAGTGGGCCGCAAGTATCGGAGCGTCAGAGGACTCAATCAGGCGCTGGTGTGGAGCTGTGATTGGACGCGGCGAATACGCTGCCGATTCTATCATGCAGACCAGCCATATCCCGAAACGACTCTCCTCTTTCGTGCGCGATCTCCCTTCTCTTACCCTCTCTCAGCATCAACGCTCTCCGCGCGATGGCTTTGAGAAACTACTTTTCCACACCCACGATAACATGCCATTCGAGACGGTTCTGATACCTCTTAAGAAAGAGGGCGCCGTCTCAATCTGTCTCTCTTCTCAGGTGGGCTGTGTTATGGGATGTGCGTTTTGCGCCACCGCGCGAATGACGCAACGTCGCAATCTGCAATCGTGGGAGATAGTAGATCAATTCATTCAGGCTCGAAAACTTGTGCACTCGCAGGGACGCCGCGTTACGGGTGCTGTGTTTATGGGTATGGGTGAACCATTTCTAAATTTTGAAAACGTAATTCGTACGGCTAAATGGCTCAGACACCCCGTAGCTCACGCTATCTCCGGGAAAGCTATCACCATAAGCACTGTTGGGCTCGTGCAGGAGATTATTAAGTTTACAGACCTTAATCTTCCCTTTCGATTATCTATCAGCCTGGGAGCAGCAACTGACGAGAAACGAGCAAAGCTGGTTCCCGTCGCTGCACGCACCCCTGTAGCAGAAGTGATGAAAGCAGCTCGCAGACATGCCTTGGCCCGAAATGACCGCGTTAATATATCCTACGTATGTATCAGCGGCGAAAACGTTGGCGTTGAAGATGCTCAGGCGCTGGCAGAGTTAGTTGGAGACACGCCGATTCGACTCGATCTTATCGATGTTACTGACCATACCGGAAGATTCTCTGCGCCGACTGAGAGTGAGTTAAAATCGTTCCGCGACGCATTAGCTGTGTATCTTAAGCAGCCTGTAGCCCGAAGGTACTCTGGCGGGGCTGATATCCGGGCTTCGTGTGGGTCGCTGGCTGCTTCGTGAGATATTTTCGGATAGCCACTATTAGCACCTAATACCGGTAGCCGATCCAAAAAATCTCTACCCCTTCCATTTATTAGCACCCCCAGAAGCATTAGCATCTCCGGTTATGTTGCGCGCCGAGGAGTCCTATAATGCAACCTGAGATGAACCGCAGAAGTTTCCTTGGAGTAGGACTCACCGCTATTGCCTCTACCGCAATCAAGTTACCTAGCAGCCCTGCTAGTGACTTTGACAGGCTCATGAAACCGGAGGATACACTCCTTGAACTATTCGCGCAGGATTGGGTATCCGACAAGGCCGACGCCGTGGGTGTTGGCCCAAAGACACTGAGCGATGTGAAATTAATGCTATCCCCATCTCTAAGGTCGCCCCCATGGGTGCAAGGAACAGAGAATGAAGCGTTGTTTAAAGCGTATAGCTTCGCTGGTCATTTCGCGACGCTAGAGACTTCGTGGCAACAGCTATTGGACTGGAGCCGCCGGTACCATGCGAAAATGCGGGAAAAGCAGCCTGATAGCAATCTCGAGGAGCCCGATCACTTCCTGAAGATGATAACCCAATTTAGCCCATCGACTGTCCCGTCAAAGATTGAAGCTTTGAGAGAGGTTGTTCTAAACGACCGCC
>JBIIHY010000137.1:0-7707 GCA_044235305.1 Bdellovibrionota bacterium | reverse complement strand
CGAACTTACAACCCAGTACGCAGCCGGGAATGTGGTTCGCGCTCGAGAGCTCCAACTTTCGGCAATCGATAAGGTGCGCGCTCTCTTTGTTGAGGCCAACCCTGTTCCAGTGAAGGCTGTTCTTGCCAAAATGGGGATTATTGCTCATCCGACGGTTCGTTTGCCTCTCACCCCGCTGAGCGCCCGCAGTGAAGAGGTGGTTAACGAGGCTTTCGGTTTATGACAAAGCGGCTCGTCGGGGTCGTCGGAGCATCGGGGCGATCGGGAAGGTTTGTTCTAGAAGCTCTCAAGGACCACAAAGACCTGCGGCTTGGAGTGGCAGTAGTCTCGTGCTCTTCACGAGTGCTTGGAGATGTCGCTTGTGATGATGTGCGTTACACGAGCGACCTACAGGCGCTTGCAAGTTGTGAAGGCGTAATCGATTTTTCAACGGCTGATGCGGGGGGCGCCATAGCCGAGATCTGTCGAGCCCACCGCATCCCGCTCTTGGTTGCCGCAACGGGGCATTCGCAAGAGCAGCGGGCGTTGATTGAAGGGGTAGCGGCCGAGGCCCCGCTCTGTGTCGCTTCAAACACTTCAGTTGGAGCAGCGGTGCTCTCTCTGACTGCTGAATACGCTAAGCGGTTACTCGGCGACTCTTTTGATATTGAGGTGATGGAGATCCATCACCGCATGAAGCGCGACGCGCCCTCTGGTACGGCAAAGAGTGTTGTTCAGCACCTGGTTGGGGATGAGGGGCAGGTTGTTTACGGACGGCCAGGGCTGCGAGTTCCGGGAGAGGTCGGGGTTGTGTCCTTACGCGGTGGGGATGTGCCGGGGGACCATACCGTGTATTTTCTGGGCCACGGCGAACGGATTGAGCTAAAACACTCAGTTAACGACCGCCGCGTTTTCGGCCAGGGAGCGGTAACCCTGCTTGGAAAACTTATAGGGCGCACCCCAGGGGTCTATTCCGTGCGAGAGCTGCTTTTAGCCTAAAGTGCCATAAGCACTAAAAATAGTGCGTTGCGTTTTACAGATCGCCTTGTTATAAGCCCCTTGAAGGTCCGATAAAACGCCATTGTGCGAATGAAGGTAGGTACTTACGGTATGAAGCGCGAAAAATCCAATTACATGATTCAGTCAGTATCGCATGCACTCGATGTAATCGAAGAGCTCTGTAAAGCTGGCGGTGAGATCGGAGTTACTGAGCTTTCAAAGCGTTTGAAGCTTCATAAGAACAACGTGTTCCGTCTCTTGGCAACTCTTGAGCTGCGAGGCTACGTTGAGCAGAACCGTGAGACTGAGGATTACCGTTTGGGAGTTAAAGCTCTGCAGATGGGTCAATCGTACCTGTCACAAAGCTCGCTTGTTGCGCGTGGCGGTCCGATCTTGAAGGCGCTCTCGGATGCCATCGGTGAGACCGTAAGCTTGGCAGTGTTGCAAGCTGGTAACGTTCAATTCCCAGTTAGTATCGAGTCGAAGCGTCCTGTAAAGGCCGCTGCTCGAGTGGCAGTTTCTTTCCCAGCTAAGCTTAATGCAGCCGGGCGTTTGTTAACTGCGCAGCTCTCAGACACAGTTCTGGCTGAGGTGTTGTCGGCTAACACTGTGCAAGACGCAGCCATTAAGGCTCAGTTGAGTGAGCTTCGCTCAAGCGGCCAGATTGTAGACCGTGGCGCAATCGAAGCCGATGTGGTTTCGGTTTGCCGAGTTGTTCGAGGGAACAATAACGAGGTGGTTGGAGCCATTGAGGTTCTCATTCCACAGTATCGCGCTAAGCTAGACACTCTCGCAGCAAAGATTGAGGAGGCAGCTAATGCTCTCTCGATCGCTTTGGGTGCTACTAAGCTCGGTTTGGCAACAGCGGTAGAGAAAGAAGTCGTAGCACCAGCAGCCGGTATCGCAGCCGCTCCAGTTCAGCCACAGGCGCAAGCTCAGGCACTTACTCAGCGGGTAGTTAAGTAGGTTAGGACTCTCGTTGACCGGAGTGTCTCTAGTTGCACGGGCGTGCGGGTAGCGGACCTCCATTCACTGTTTGGTGCGCTGTCAGCGCGTACTTTCGTGTGCGTTATCCAACAGCAGGCTTTCCCCTTAACGAATTACGTAGGATTAGTCGCTTTTTGTTTGCGGTGATACTCCAAAGAGAGTGACAATAGAGGTTATGGTAGCTTCACAATTTGGTTTGTCTCCTGAACAGGAATCGCTGCGTGAAATCGCTTTTCGCTTTGCTGCAGATAAGATCCGACCCGCCGCCCCTGGCTGTGATGAGCGTGGGGAGTTTCCTCTTGCTCTGATTAAAGAGGGTCATTCCCTCGGTCTCATTAACCTGACCCTTCCCGTTGAGTACGGCGGCACGGGATTGTCTATCTTTGACGGGTGCCTGGTTATCGAAGAGATAGCGTGGGGGTGTGCTGGATTTGCTACCTCAATGGTTGCAAACGATCTTGCGCTTACTCCGATTCGAATAGGGGGGTCGGACGATCAGAAGAAGCGCTTTATAGAGCCCCTTGCAACGAAGGGTGGCTTAGCTTCTTTCTGTCTAACAGAGCCTGGAGCTGGCTCTGATGCAGGTGGTTTGCAAACCTCAGTTGAAGATGGCGGGGATTCTTGGATCATTAACGGCGCCAAGCAGTGGATAACTAATGCTGGGTACGCTGACCAGTTCACCGTATTTGCCACAATAGATAAGAGCAAGAAGCACAAGGGGATCTGTTGTCTCGCAGTCCCTCGAGCAACTCCAGGGGTAGCGGTAGGTCACCATGAGAATAAGATGGGACAGCGCTGCTCGGATACTCGTATAGTGACCTTTGATAACGTGCGGGTTCCCAAGGATCACATGATCGGGGCGCCGGGAGAGGGGTTTAAGATAGCGATGCAAACCCTCGACGCAAGTCGACCTATGACCGCTGCTATCGCTGTTGGCATAGCGCGTGCGGCACTCGAACATGCACTGGCCTACTCAAAAGAACGGAAGCAGTTTGGTACCTCTATTAGCACCTTCCAGGGGATTCAGTTTATGTTGGCTGATATGGCCACAGCGGTTGAGTGTTCGCGCCTATTAACGTGGAAATCTGCCTGGCTGCTCTCGGAAGGTAAGCCTGCAACGATTGAGTCTAGTATGGCGAAGCGTATGAGCGCTGATACCGCAATGAGCGTATCAACCGATGCTGTGCAGATCTTTGGTGGGTACGGATATACCAAAGAGTACCCGGTTGAAAAGTTGATGCGTGACGCTAAGCTCCTCCAGATCTATGAAGGAACTAGCCAGATTCAGCGAGTGGTTATCGCGCGTGAGCTGCTTAGGGGGTAGTTTTGACCTAGCTCGGTGCTGTGTCGGTTAAGCTAGTTTCTGCAACTGCCTCTGAGGACACGCTCGTTTCCTCGAAAGTTACCTTTATTCACAACGAGCCAGCCAGAGCAGCGAGCAGGGGATAATTGTAAAAATTTTACCCGCCGCTCTCTCCGCTCTCGTTCTAGTTCGCCATTGAGGACGAAATCTGCTTAAGTGTTTGCATCCCTTGGGATGTGATCTGCCAGATCTTGGAAGTGAAGTCGCCTTCAGGGAAAGGGGTTACAAGCTTCTGTCCCTCAAGGATAAAGAGAAAACGCTGTGTCTCTTTCTCATCTGCCAAGCCGCTCAGTTGAGCAATTTCGTTAATTGGGAGTCTGCGTGGCTCAGTACGAGCTTGGCCACCACTTGGGGCAAGGGCGTTCAGGATCTGAATCTGGTTAATGGAGGCTGGGTTTAGACGCTTACGCTTAGTTCCACCGTTTGTTGACTCCATAATTCACCTCAAAAAAAGTTACCATGATTCGGCGCAGAGTGCCGTTCGGAGTATACGCATCCGCGGGGGATTAGGCAAATCAACTGGCTTGGTTGGGAGGGGGTATTTGAGGAGGGGTGCTCCTCATCTGAGTCCATGTTTGCTTGTGGAGGTAAATACCCATCAATTATAGTTTTTGTGCCGTTGCCAGCGGTCACTCCTTAAGCTAAAAACGAGCCAATATGACTAATCAAAAGCGATCTCAGGCTGAGCTCGAAGAGCTCGTAAGGGGTGTTCTCGGTACCGCAGTGAAGGATTTGAAGGTAGATCGTGGCGATCTAATACTTACCGTTTCGGTTAGTGACCTTGGGATGGTCCTTAAAACATGTAAAGAGGACCCGCGTCTGGCCTTTGCTATGCTCGTTGATCTCACCGCTGTTGACTGGATGGACGCGCAGCCAGAGCGCTTTGAGGTCGTTTACCAACTTCTTAATCTATCGCTCGCTTCCCGTTTAACAATCAAGGTTCCAGTTTCTGAATCTAGCCCTGAAGTGGACTCTGCAACGTCACTGTGGAAGGGAGCAAACTTCCTCGAGCGCGAGGTGTTCGACATGTTTGGTATTCGCTTCAAGGGGCACAACGACCTGCGGCGTATCCTTATGTACGAAGAGTTCGTTGGGCATCCGCTCAGAAAGGACTACCCGGTTCAGGGTAAGCAGCCTCGTATTCCGCTCAGGGCGCCTGAAGTTGAAAACACTGCTCGTCGGATGCAGAGACCAGATCTTGTCACTATTCGCTCAAAGAGGCCACCACTAGCAGAGGGTGGTGAGCGAGGAGCGTAGGAGAGCATTAACCGCGAGGTGGGCGGAGTAGTTTCGCAATAGGGCAAAAAAGTATGACTGAAGGAAAGTTGCTTGAGGTTGATGTTGGGGTCGGTGGTATTACGACTAACCTCCGACCACGTCCGGTGGGGGATGACATGCACTCCGAAACGATGATCGTCAATATGGGTCCTGCCCATCCTGCAACGCACGGGACGATTAGAATCGTTACTGAGCTGGTGGGTGAGAAGATCATCGACGCAGATGTAGACGTTGGATACCTACACCGCGGCTTTGAGAAGATGTGTGAGACGGTTGATTACAACCAGGTGATGCCGTACACCGATCGGCTCAATTACGTATCCCCGCTTATCAATAATTTCGGCTGGTGTCATACGATTGAGAAGTTGCTCGGAGTAGAGGTGCCAAAACGGGCTCAGTACGTTCGGGTATTGATGTCTGAGATATCTCGCGTGAGCGATCACTTGACGTGTCTTGGCGCATCAGCGATGGAGCTCGGAGCGTTCACCGTGATGCTCTACATGATGGAGGCTCGTGAAGACCTCTGGGATCTGATCGAAGAGGTCACGGGCGCGCGACTAACAGTGTCCTACGGTCGGGTCGGTGGCATTAAGGACGATCTCCCTGAAGGTTTCGCCGAGCGAATGAAGGCCGCTTTCAAGAAGGTGAGGGACCACCTCGTAAATTGCGACAGGCTGCTTACCAGAAACCGTATCTTTATTGATCGCATGTGCGATGTGGCAATTGTCACCGCGGAGGAAGCGGTAAGCTACAGCATAACCGGTCCGATGTTGCGCGCGTCAGGTGTGAAGTACGACGTGCGCAAGGTATTCCCGTACTCAAGCTACGACGAGTTTGAGTTTGACACTCCATGTGGCACTAAGGGAGACAACTACGACCGCTTCCTCGTGCGCTTCGCTGAGATGGAAGAGTCGTTGAAGATCTGCGAGCAAGCGATGAGTCGCATGCCGGATGGGCCGATAAGTGTTGAAGACCCACACGTAACGCTTGTTCCAAAGGATGAAGTCTACAATTCAATCGATGGAATGATAAACCACTTTGAGCTGGTGATGTACGGGGTCAAGCCTCCTAAGGGGTCAGTCTACCATGCAGTCGAAGGAGCAAATGGTGAGCTTGGCTTCTACGTAGTTTCTGATGGAAGCGGAAAGCCATACCGTGCGCACGTTCGCGCTCCGAGCTTTATTCACATGGGGATGATGAGAAAGATGCTTCTTGGAGCGAACATCTCTGATCTGATCCCAACATTCGGCATGATTAACATGATAGGTGGTGAGTGTGACCGATAACGCGCAAGTTTTTCATATCAATACCAAGGGCTATACGGCAGGGAAGGAACGAGTAGTTCTTTCTGCCTCAGCAGAATCAAAGGCTCAGGAGCTCATCAGCCAGTATCCGCAGAGCCGGTCTGCGGTTATGCCACTGCTATACATCGCGCAGGAGGAGCTAGGGTACATCACGCAAAGCGCTGTTGAGTGGGTAGCAGAGAAGATCTCTCTTCCGCCGGTGCAGGTGTGGGAAGTCGCAACCTTCTACACGATGTTCTACAAGAAGCCCGTTGGAAAGTACCACATCCAGGTTTGTCGCACCCTGCCGTGCGCGCTGCGTGGGGCGAAGAAGATCTCAGAGTTTGTGCATGAACGGTTCGGAATTAAACCGGGAGAAGTAACTCAAGACGGCTTCTGGAGCTTCGAAGAGGTTGAGTGCCTCGGATCGTGTGGAACCGCGCCGATGTGTCAGATCAACGACACGTTCTTTGAGAATCTCACTGAGGAGAAGCTTGATCAGCTTCTGACCCGTATTCAGAACGAGCAACCGGATCTTCGCCTCTCATCGGTGCGAGATGATATCGGAGCTGGGCTCTCAGGGGCGCCTAAGTCAGAAATTATTCAATCGTAGAGCATACCATGTCGGACGCAGCACCTCAGAAGACTCCGGAGTTAGTAAATATCAAGATCGATGGGAACCCCATTCAGGTTCCCAAAGGGATGAATATCATTGAAGCCGCCAAGTGTGCTGGCGTTGATATCCCGCACTACTGCTACCACCCACACCTCTCGGTAGCAGGTAATTGCCGCATGTGTCAGATCCAGGTGAAGGGTCAGCCTAAAATGACCATTGCTTGCAACACTCCTGCCGCGGAAGGGATGGAGGTCGCAACGCACAATAGCAGTAAAGAGGTGGCCGACGCTCAGGCAGCTACCCTGGAGTTTATTCTTATCAACCACCCACTCGATTGTACGGTGTGCGATCAAGCTGGGCACTGCAAGTTGCAGGACTACCACTTTGAGTACAACGCTCGTTCGTCGCGCTTCCTAGAGGAGAAGGTTCACAAGGTCAAGGCAGTCCCACTTGGTCCAACGGTGATGTTGGATGGTGAGCGCTGCATTATGTGTACTCGTTGTATCCGCTTCTGTGATGAAGTTACGGGTACTTCTGAGTTAGGTATGCTGAACCGCGGCGACCAGTCAGTAATCGCGGTGAGCCCGGGGCATGAGCTAAAGAACCCACTTTCAGGCAGCGTTGTTGATCTGTGTCCGGTAGGGGCACTCACTCACCGTAAGTGGCGGTTCAACACCCGTATCTGGTTTACAAAGCAGACTGAGTCTATCTGTCCAGGGTGCTCAACCGGGTGCAACGTTAAGGTTGCCGAACGTGACGGCGAGATAGTTCAGGTTAAGGCGCGGCGTAACGATGCCGTGAATAAAGAGTGGTTGTGTGATGAGGGTCGCTACGGCTTCGATAGATTCCTTCCTAAGAATCGCATCACTGCGACTACATCTAAGGGTGCTCAAAGCGGCAGAAATCCCGCAGAGCTGAACCAGGTTTTTGCAGCGTTAAAGGGTGCACTGAAGACATTGACTGTTTTCGTTGCGCCGGAGCTACTGCTCGAAGAGTACTACGCAATCAAGCAGCTCCTGCAAAGGTCCACCTCGGTTGGTCGTACGGTTATGCCTTACAAGGAGCGTGAGCTTTCTCGGGTTGAAAAGCTCCTGGTGAGCCCAGATTATGCAGCCAATTTCATGGGTGCAACGGCGGTCAATCTGATTAGCGTTAATGCGCGCGGCGATTACCTCGAGGCGCTCGGTAAGATTCGGCGCAAA
>JBIIHY010000136.1:0-7751 GCA_044235305.1 Bdellovibrionota bacterium | reverse complement strand
CTCAAGTGAGCGATATTTCTCTTCGTACCAGTAAAGAGGTTATCAACCACCACCACCTCATGGCCCTGCGCTAGCAATGTATCTGAGAGGTGCGAACCGATGAACCCTGCACCACCTGTTACTACTATTCGAGCCATACGATACTCTCCGCCTTTTGCATCACAAAAAAGTTACGCTGCCTCAACCTTCGCACGCCCTACACTGTAGTATACGAAGCCATGCGCCTTCATATCATCAGGCTGGTAAATGTTGCGGCCATCAAAAATGACAGGCTTGGATAGCTCTGTTTTGATACGTTTAAAGTTAGGTTGTCGAAATGCATTCCACTCAGTGCACACCATCAAAGCATCAGCTCCCTTGAGCGCATCGTAGTTATTGCTGAAGTACCGAACACCCTCGCGCTCTCCAAAGGCACGTTGAAAGGTCTCGTTTGCTTCTGGGTCAAAAAGCTGTACACGCGCCCCGAGCCTAATCAACTCACTACAGATCGTTAGAGCCGGCGCTTCGCGCACGTCATCAGTCTTAGGTTTGAACGCTAGGCCCCACAGAGCGAAAGTCTTCCCACGCACATTATCAACACCGTAGTGCTCAATCACCTTGCGCACCATCAGAAGCTTCTGAAGTTTGTTAACATCCTCAACTGCGCGCGCTATCTGGAGATCGACACCGTGATCTTTCCCCGTACGAATGAGCGCCTGCACGTCCTTTGGAAAACACGATCCACCGTATCCAATTCCTGGGAAGATAAAGCTCATACCGATGCGGGAGTCAGTACCGATTCCAACGCGCACCTTATTAATGTCAGCACCAGCAGCCTCACAGAGGTTAGCTACCTCGTTCATGAACGACACCCGCAGGGCGAGCATTGCGTTAGCTGCGTACTTGGTCATCTCCGCAGAGCGAATATCCATCACGAGGATCGGATTGTTCGTGCGCACAAACGGAGCATACAGCTCTCGCATCACGTTGGCTGCAGCTTCAGTTGCAACTCCAACTACGACTCGGTCGGGACGCAAAAAGTCATCGATCGCTGCACCCTCTTTCAGAAACTCTGGGTTGCTGATCACATCCACCGGGAACTTTGCTACTGACTCAATAGCTTTTCGAACTAGGTCTGCCGTTCCAACCGGAACCGTCGACTTATCAACCACAAACTTCGGCGCATTCATATTCTCGCCAATTCCCTTGGCGACTGCGAGCACATGCTTGAGGTCGGCTGAACCGTCCTCATCTTGTGGAGTTCCGACTGCGATAAAGATAATATCGGAAGAGTGCACTGCATCTTTGAGGGACGTAGTGAAGCTAAGACGCCCTGCTTTACTGTTACTGGTAACAAGATCCTCTAGGCCAGGCTCAAAGATAGGAACCTCGCCGGCCTTTAGCGCCTCGACCTTACGTGCATCAACATCGACACAAATTACATCATTACCGGTCTCTGCAAAGCAGGCTCCTGCTACAAGACCGACGTATCCGGTTCCAACAACCGCTATATTCATGAGAACTTCTCCCTGAGCGCGCCACCGTCCACGGTGACTGTTACCACCACGAAGCCCGTGGCTACCGCCAGGTTATAGCCCAACCCTACCAGGGAGATCAAAGGGTTGGGCTCTATAACCTGAGAAACCTCACTCCTGACGTAGCGGCTGACGTAAAAAAACTCATTAAATCAGTCCTCGGTGGCTAAAGCACCGATACTCCAGGAGCTATTCTAGCGATGAAGTTGACCACGAGGTCGCTTTGAACACTGGAATAGAAGTCCTGCGGGATGCCATCTGGAAACGCCTCTTGTATGGATCGAATTTCTGCCGGACTGAGACGCCCTCCAGCAATCTCAGCAAACTCTGCCGCAGTCAGGGTGGCAGCCCTACAGTCGGTTGAGAAGCCACCAGAAGTGACCCCTACTATCGCGCTTGCGCCTTTGGATGAAGACACAATCGCCGGACCACCAGAGTCCCCGGGGCACGCCCCCCGTTTCTTATCTCCAAAGATAATCGTAGTGTCGTTAGCGTCGACAACAGTCACTCGAGCGGCCTCAGGGGCGAGCGCTGACTTGCCGTTCTCGATTGAAAGCTGCTGATTCTCCTCAAGTCCGAATCCAAATAGGTACGCACCCTGCCCTGCCTTAACCTTCTCGCTTGCCAGAATAGGGAGAGTTGTAGCCGATGTAGCGCTCTCTAGAGTCGCTACCGCCACATCATACATGGCCAGACTTCTGCTCGATGCATACCGAGGATGTTGATTGAATGCCTTCACCTTTACACCTGATACCTTTGTCGTGTCGATCTTCTTCGAGGTTATGGCGTACATAGCTCCATTTGCCGGAGGCTGACAGTGTGCCGCCGTTAAAATGTGCTGTTTAGTTATAAAAGAGCCGGTACATGAAGCCTGGGCCCGCCCCCGGGAATCAGCAACTACGAGCATAACCACCGGCCCCAACGCCTCTGGACAACTCTCTCCATTGAAGATTTTATTAACTGTGCAACCCTCACTAAGCTGCCCCGAGCCAGCGCGGGAGCCACTCTGCGACTCTTCTTCTTTGGCACAGCCGCCGAACACTAGCGAAAAAGTCAGTGGAAGTAAGAGGTAGTTGTAGAGCTTCATAAAACCTTATAAAAAGAGTCGGGCCTGCCCCGACCAACCCATGTACGACAGTTATGCAGGCTCCCTTAAAGGTAGTGCGCTAAAAAGTTTTTACTATGCAGAAAAAAAACGTAACCGCAATGAGAAACGTCTTTGCCGGCGGGATAGCCGCGCAGATCAAGTCCAACGGCAAGAGGGATTTAGCTTTTCTATTCGTCCCTCACGCTGTTGGTAGCGCGGCGGTGTATACCCAAAGCGCGTTTATCGCCCCGCCTCTTATCGTGACCAAAAATGCTCAGAAGCGCGGTACATTAAAGGCTCTTGTAGTAAATTCAGGATGCGCCAACGCAGCCACCGGAAAGCCTGGGCTAAAAGACGCCCAAGAGACCGCCGCACTTGCAGCCCGCCTTCTTGGGATAAAGGCAAGCGAGGTGGCGGTAGCCTCTACAGGAATTATCGGCAAGCGTCTTCCTATGGAGAAGATTCAAGCTGGATTGCACAGCCTGCTAGCAGATCCCTATCAGCGAGACGGCGATGCTGCAGCAAAGGCTATTATGACTACTGATTTAACCCAGAAAGAGACATACGTGACAGGCATAGTAGCCAACCAAAGAGTTACCATAGCGGGATTCGCAAAAGGCTCGGGGATGATAGCGCCAAACATGGCAACGATGCTCGGGTTTTTGGTAACAGACGCGCATATTGACAACAAAACACTCAACCGTTGCTTACGCGCTGCGGTGGACAACTCCTTTAATATGACCTCTGTAGACACAGACACCTCCACCAACGACATGGTGCTCGCTTTTTCAACAGGAGAGCGCGGCAAGGCGATACAATCAAAAAAAGCAGTAGGTGAATTCCTGGCGCTCTTGACAAAAGCCTGCCAACACCTCGCAAAACAGATCGCCGCCGACGGAGAAGGAGCAACAAAATTAATCGAGGTTCGCGTAGCCGGTGCTCGCAACGAACGTGAGGCGCGCCTTGTGGCCAAACATATCATCAACTCTCCTCTGGTAAAGACGGCGATTCACGGGGCAGACCCTAACTGGGGACGAGTGCTTGCAGCGGCTGGAAAAGATCCCGCAATTAAGGTCGATCCAAGCAAGGTTGACCTCACATTTGCTGGGGCATCCGTCATGCGACGCGGCGCCATCGTAGCGCATGATCGCCAACAGATTAGGGGGCTGATGTCTGGAAAAGAGGTCGTAGTCTCTCTCAATTTAAATCTCGGCAAAGGCTCAGCAACCGCGTGGGGTTGCGACCTGACCCACGGGTATGTCGATATCAATGTCAGTTATAATTAAATGATCTTCAGATGACGCAAAGCTCTACACCGGGGGAGATCGATTGGACCAGGGTACACACTGCCCGTATCGCCGCGTGCTGCACCCGAGCAGCTCAAGATTACAACCTCGCTGTTGAGAGCCCATTCACTCTTACAAGAGACAACGACCCCGCTATCACGTTTATCGCACTCTTCCCCTCTATTGGCGGCGGCCATGGAATGCTGGTATGCCTATCGAGCGAGTGGAACACTCTTGAACCATTAGCTGCAGAACAGGGGTACAGTTGCGCTGGATTGGACCCCAAACACTACTCTTCATACGACCGTGAGCAGTGGAAAGGGATACTGGAAGCCTGGGGGGCAGGCGCATAAAAAACTTTCCCCTAGCGCGAATAAGCTGACTCAACTATACACAAACGATGGGGCTCCGTGTCGGAGCACTTGCATGACCTTAGGAACCGTATGAACAAGCTCTGCCTCTCGCTCTCCATGCTCTCATCGCTTACAGCTCTACTTGCTGGTTGCGGTAGTGGAGGAGGTGGAAGCGACTCATCTGATTTCGTTGGTGCGGCAGAGGTCAGCATGCAAGCGACCCCGTCAAAGATTGATTCAGGCGATCGTACTCTCGTACAGACAGAGATTAGTAAGGTGATCGACAGCGGCATTGCTCTTAAATTCCGCTTCCCAGATAGTTTGCGGTATGTACCTGAGTCGGCATTTCTCTACGTAAATAAAAAAGAGATCGACCTTACACCAACCGTGAATGAGGTTTCATCCGAGGAGCGCGCCAGATACGTTGTATTCTATATCAAACAGAGCCTCTTTGCTAAGCCAGGTCGAAAGTACGAGGGCGAGGGTGGGGTTATAAAGCTACAGCTTGAAGGGGTTAAGGCCCTCGAAGAGGGTAAGATTGAGGTAGACGCAGACGTGGATGACCCTGCTGAGAGCAATTCAACCGAATTCAAGATCGACGCGCCCGAATTCGTCGCTGAAGATGATTCCGATATAGCCGTAGCTAGCGAATAGCAACGCCGTTCGGAGCACAGAAAGCGATACTGCCCTTATTGATTCCTCTGGATTGCCCCATCCCTCACCTTTTACTATCCTATCACTGTTGGGGGCAGGGAAATAATTCCAACCGACAGCATAGCTTTGTAAGAGGTCATAGACACCGTGGGACAACACCGCCAAGTACTCCTTGAACACATTCATCAGAAAGATCAACACACACTACAAGGATACGAATCACGTGGCGGCTACGCTGCGATCAGGAAGGCGCTTTCGATGGACCCTGCAGCGGTCATCGAAGAGGTAAAAAAATCAGGTATCCGCGGACGCGGCGGAGCAGGCTTCCCTGCAGGACAGAAGTGGAGCTTCGTTCCACGTAATACCGGCAAGCCAACCTACATCGTTTGCAATGCAGACGAGAGCGAACCGGGAACTTTCAAAGATAGACTCCTTCTAGAGCGCACGCCCCACTCAATCATCGAGGGGATGATGATCGCCGCGTGGTCGGTGCAGAGCCACTGGATGTGCGTGTACATTCGTGGAGAGTACGCATACCCCTACACACAATTGAAACGGGCCGTTGAAGAGTGCTACGCCAAGGGGTATCTCGGAGAGAACATATTTGGAAGTGGATACTCACTACACCTTGTAGTTCATCGCGGCGCTGGAGCATACATCTGTGGAGAGGAAACCGGACTAATCGAATCGCTTGAAGGTAAGAAGGGACAACCGCGGCTAAAGCCCCCCTACTTCCCAGCCACGATGGGGCTCTACTACTCGCCAACGGTACTCAACAACGTTGAGACGTTCGCCGCTGTTCCATGGATCATATCAAACGGCGCCGACGCCTACGCTGCTATCGGAACCGAGAAATCAAAGGGCACCAAGCTCCTGTCAGCCTCCGGCCACATCAACAAACCGGGCGTATATGAGATTGAGATGGGGTACCCATTCAAGCGCTTCCTCGAAGAGGAGTGCGGCGGGATGCTTAACGGTCGCCCCTTGAAAGCAGTGATCCCTGGTGGCTCGTCTGTACCTATCGTGCGCGCAGAAGATATCTGGGACGCAACCATGGATTACGAGGGGTGGAACAAGCTCGGCACGTTCCTCGGCTCAGGCGGAGTTATCGTGATGGACGACACCGTGGACATGGTCGATGCGATCTTAAACCTCACCCATTTCTACGCTCACGAGTCGTGCGGGCAGTGCACACCGTGCCGCGAAGGTGGCCATTGGTTACAAAAGGTATTTCAACGTATAGCCGATGGGCAGGGAGTACCGGGAGACCTTGAGCTTATCGACTCTGTAGCAAACCAGATTGCGGGTCACACAATCTGCTTCCTCGGCGATTCTATCGTTATGCCCGTCAAGGGCTTTACCTCCAAGTTCAAAGAGGAGTTCCAAGCGCGAATTCTCGAGTCGATTGAGAAGAGACCGGCGGCGCGCGAGCGACTCAATGCGAGCTTTGGCAACCACTCCTAACGAGAACTAGCGTTGATGACAACCAGAACATTCATGGCGTATGCACTGAGAGTCGCTACTCTCGCGTGCATGCTGTGGTGTTCGCCCACATCAGCTCAGCAAGACGAATTCAAGATCTCGTGGAAGGAGCTCAACCCAGGCCTTGAGACCAGTCAAGTAGCCCTTCATTACGGCACCGTGTTCTCGTCATCAATAGTACTCGTAAGGAGCGACTCGTCCTACTCACTGCGCGCGATTCGCGCCTCTCAATTTGGGTGGAATCGCGCCTCGGTGAAAGCGCTGTGCAAGGCGGCCGGCGCAGAGGCATGTATTAACGCAAATTTTTTTGACGAACAGGGACGACCACTCGGCCTCGTTGTGAGCAGAGGAATCATCTACAACAAGATGCATCACGGTGGTGGAACATTAACAGGAGTACTCTACTCTACAGACATCGAGACCCGCATCGTTCACAGAGATTCGTTTTCATTTAGTGGCGCCGTAGAGGCTATTCAAGCCGGACCTCGGCTTATCGCAAGCGGGAAACCGATTGAAGGAGTCAAAGACTCCTCGAGCTCATCGAATCTCTCTGGGGTATGCATCGATAACAATCAACGACTTATAGTCTTCCGAGTTAGCGCTGGAGTTTTTGGAGGCTCTCTGAACGGCCTTCAGAAAAACCTGCTTCGACCAGAGATCGGTTGCGTTGATGCGCTAAATTTTGACGGCGGTGGCTCGTCGCAACTTTTCATAGCTGCAGATAACACTGCCCTCGAAAGCGACGAAAACCTATCGGGCGAAGATGACATTCCGGTTGCTCTCGGGTTTTTTAAGAAAGCTTCCTCATCTAAATAGCTGAAATAAATACCCCAATACGTCAACCTTGAAACAATCTAGGTTGACATACTTTGTGCTCACACTGTACCGTTTGTTAAAGGTAGTTATAGTAACTTCGGAAGTTGTTTCTCTACAGATGTTCTGAAGTAGTACTCGGCAGTTCGGGAGCACTTGATGACTGTTTACATTTTAGATCGTGAGTTCACCGCTAAGCAGGTTCAGCTTATCCTTAGAACCCTAACAGGCGGTGATGAAAAGATCGGTCTAGCGCTCCTCAACTACTACGCGCGCACAAACCTCGTACCGACCACAGGTAAGACCAAGAGCCGTGGCCGACCAAAGTATTCATATGCCGATCTCGTTCTTTTGTGCTGGCTTTTCCGCATGAAGCGCGAGGGCTTGCCCGTTAATCGTTTCCGCCGCGGTATCGATTACCTGAGAAAGAAATTACCAAAGCTACACAAGAACCCAACTGACATGGTGTTGCTCACTGACAGCAAACAGCTCTTCATCAAGCACCGCGTGCAAGATAAGGGCGAGATCGCCGAGGTTCTAACTGGCAAGAAAGCCGGACAGT
>JBIIHY010000135.1:0-7754 GCA_044235305.1 Bdellovibrionota bacterium | reverse complement strand
AAGGTTTAGTTTTAGTTGCCCCGGCGCCCCTCCATAAGTGCGGTGCTTCCACTGCTCTTCCGTGAGGCTGTGATGGCACGAATAGCAATCAAAGAGGCTCAGCTCAGGCAGACTCCCACGTTTAGAGCGTGACGGCGATGCAAGAGCGGCTAGTGCCCCCTTGGCCTGTGATACCTGGCCAATTAACCAGGCTTTAACGGGTATATATGGTCCCTTTCGCTCGATGTAGTCGTCATCAATGACCCAATGCTTCGGTTCTAAGATTCCGAAGGTGTCGAGCTCAAAACGGAGGCGCGGGTGTCCAGCGCCATACAGATCGTGGGTTACGCTCTTCTCTTCGTCACCGTAGTGGCACGAGAGGCAGAGTTTAGCGCGCGGTTCAAGTGACACTGTGTCTGCTAATCCCTTTTCAAGATTGTCGGAGTGGCTTGTACCACTTTGTGCATGACTCTCGAGCCAGCCTTCAGCAGCGCCGTGACACGATTCGCATGATACCCCATCTTCTAGTTGGTACTTATCGCCCTTGCGCTCTGCGTCTTCTACGTAGGTGGCGTGACACTTAAGGCAGAGCGGCTCCTCTGCCGCTGGCTTCATTCCAAGCAGGGTCGTCATCCTGTTCGCGTCCTCAGTCAGGAGAGCCGTGTACGCTTTCGAGTGCTTGTCATGGCGAATCCAAGTTCCGTATTCGTTTTGGAGCACGGACGAACTCTTTCGAGGTTGTACACCGCCGTGACAGTTAGAGGAGCTGCATGAGCCGGTGCCAACGAACTTGTGGCGATCGTCCTGCGCCTCGGATGGGACGATACCAAGGACAAGAGGGAGAAGCGCTGCGTTAAAAACGTGTTTTATAAATCCACCGAGATTTTTGCTCTTGCTAGCACGGGAGGCTTCTGCATGTACTGTTCGCATAGTTTGCCTTCTTTCGCAGATTCTCGCCAAAAGAGATAGCCCCTGTAGTAGAGAGTATGAATTTTTAATCAAAAAATCCCAGCGGAAAAAGATTGATCCATCTGTCCCTCGAACTTATAGTCAAAAACTCAACCGAGCACGAGTAGAAAACGGTTTCAAAGTACCGCTACACGAAAGAGTAAACTCGCAACTGACCTGTACGCATGCCACAGCATTTTGAAATTGCGATTATCGGGGCGGGTCCAGCCGGTATTGGGGCAGCCACGAACGCTGCTCATCAAAAGCTCTCACACGTTCTGTTTGAAAAGAGCCAGGTTGCAAACACGATCTACGATTATCAATTGCGTAAACACGTAATGGCCGAGCCGGGGCGTCTCCCTCTGCGCGCAAAGTGTAGGTTTTCTGAGGGCAGCCGAGAGAAAATTCTAAAGGAATTCGAGGACGATCTTCAGGCGCACCAGGTAAACCTTGTGCGGGCAGAGGTGGGGCGAATCGAGAAGAAGGGAGAGCTGTTTGAGATCACCCACAGCGGTGGCGTCTGCACAGCAACGAATGTGATTCTCTCGATCGGGGTTCAAGGGGCGCCGCGCAAGTTGGGTGTTCCTGGTGAGGAGCTACCACATATTGCGTATACCCTCTCTGATCCGGATGCCTTCGTAGGGCGCTCGATTATCGTAGTTGGTGCTGGTGATGCTGCTATCGAAAATGCGCTTGCGCTCAGTCAAAAGAATACCGTGTATCTCGTCAATCGCGGAGATGAATTCGCGCGCGCGAAAGATGCGAATTCAAAACTTATTTTGGCAGCGATAGCAGCGAACAAAATTCGGTGTTTTTACAGTGCTACTATTGCTCGCATAGAGCCAGAGACAACATACATCAACACCCCTCAGGGAGAAGTCGCTGTACCTTGTAACCATATCATTGCTCGGTTGGGGTGCATTCTCCCGAGAAAATTCTTGGAGTCTATCGGGATTCAATTTCCGAATAGCGATCCGGGGTGTGTCCCTTCAGTTAATGCTCGCTACGAGTCAAACGTGAAGGGTCTCTACATTCTTGGCGCGCTCATCGGTTATCCGTTAATTAAGCAAGCTATCAACCAGGGATACGAGGTTATAGAGCATATCCGTGGTGTGCCGTGTGAGCCCGCGGATCAACCGCTTCTTGAAGAGCGCTTTAAGTATCTCCCCGGTGGGTTCGGAGCCCACTATCCGTCACTTCGCTCAAGCCTGCCGCTGTTCGCTGATATCAGCGAGCCGCAGATGCGCGAGATGTTGATCGATTCTGATATCTCGCAGCGACAGGCAGGTGACGTGGTCTTTGAGAGAAATGACTATACGGATACTTTCTGGAGTATCGTTTCAGGCAGTGTCACCATCGAGGTCGATGAAACACTCAAGGTCCGTCTCGGCAAGGGGAATTTCTTTGGAGAGATGGGCCTGATATCTGGGCGTCGACGTGTGGCGACTGTTCGTGCGGCAGAGGCTAATACGATTCTCATAGAGACGCCTCGCAAGCAGATTTTAAAGCTTATGGCCTCTGTTGGCTCGGTTCGCCGTGCTCTCGATGAGGTTTTTATTAAGCGTGCGTTGCAGTCGACGATATTTCCGTCTGTTGCTCCAGAGTTCCTCGACACCTTGGTGAAAAAGTCCAAGATGAAGAACTTTAAGAAAGGGGATGTTCTATTTAAGGAAGGTGACGTCGGCGACGCTCTGTACGTAATTCGGAAGGGCTCAGTTAAGATATCGCGCAGGAATAAAGCGGGGAAAGATGTTGCTCAGACCTACATCCCTGCGGGTGGCTACGTTGGAGAGATGGCGATCCTGACCGCCGAAGCCTCGCTTCGCTCTGCAACGGTGACCGCTGCCGTTGGATGCGAAACGATCTTAATTGAGAAAGGCGATTTTCTTGAAGTAATGAGCACGTATCCAGGAGTGCGTGAGGCGATAACTAAAGTTGCAGAAGAGCGACGGATTCAAAATATCGTTAGTGACTCGAACGAAGAGACAGGCTCTCTACTTGAGTTTATGGCGTCTGAAGGGCTTACCGATGCCGAAAATGTTCTGCTTATAGATTCCGATCTGTGTGTTGGATGCGACAACTGTGAAGCTGCGTGTGCTGCGACTCACAAAGGGTATTCGCGGCTCGATCGGAAAGGTGGAAAGAGCCTAGCCTCCATCCAGATACCGATATCGTGTCGTCACTGTGAAAATCCGTTGTGCATGACCGACTGCCCACCGAATGCGTTGACGCGTTTGGCGAGTGGTGAGGTTATTATTCGTGATTCATGTATCGGCTGTGGCAACTGTGTAGGTAACTGTCCGTATGGGGTTATCCAGCTCGTATACGACAAAGCCGACCAAGAGTTCTCGTTGCTCTCGTTGTTTGGGTTTGGTCGCAAGGAGAAGGAGAAGGGTCCAGCGAAAGCCGCTAAGTGTGACCAGTGTCACAACCTTGCCGGTGGTCCAGCGTGCGTGCGCGCGTGTCCGACTGGAGCGGCCATGCGGGTGAGTGCTGCGCAGTTGGTACAGATAGCTAATGCGAAGAGGATGTAGGGCGTGCGACAGCAGACGTTTTTAAATTATAAGCATTATCGCTGGCTCTGGATAACACTCGCAGGGCTTGTAGCGAGCACGGTGTTGTACGCGCTCAATAACCCCTTTGGTGGGAGAAATGGTGGGACTCCTGTTGGATACTTTCTCGGTACTGTATCCACGGTAGCCATAATCTGGTTAATGGGTTTTGGTCTGCGTAAGCGTGCATATTCGTCGGCCGTTGGAACCGTTGAAGGGTGGCTAGCAGCCCACGTGTGGATAGGCCTAGGGTTGCTGTATCTGGTTCCGCTGCACTCTGGATTTAGCTTTGGGTGTAACGTGCACACCCTCGCATATGTATTAATGGTGCTCACGATCGTCACGGGAGTGTGGGGTGCGGCGAATTATTCGACGTTGTCCGCTCGCATCTCTTCGCACCGCGGTGGTCGCAAAGATGAGGCAGTGTTGACGGAGGTTCACTCGATCGACGAAGACCTCGAGAAGGTCAGTCAGGGCAAGAGTGATAGCTTTATGCAGATGCTTAACGCACTCGATTTTCGTTTCGCTCCGTCGTTAGTGGCGATCTTTACCCCGAATGCAGTGCCGGTGTTTGACCACGTCAAGGCGCGCGAAATGATCGTGCAGGTGCCAGAAAGTGAGCGCGAGGATGCCTTTAAGGTGCTGGGGCTTATCGATCGAAAGTCAGACTTAACACGACAAGTGCTCTCTGAAGCGCGGATTAAGGCGCTGCTAAAAGTGTGGTTGTACTTTCATGTTCCCGTATCTGTGGCGCTCTGTGTAGCGCTTGCAATTCACATATTCTCTGTCTTTTTTCTCTGGTAGCGCGCCATGAAGTTTACGTTCATACAACAGACGCGTAATGCCTCGGGTTCGGTCGAACAGTTAACGACCGACTATGCGCAAAACGAACTTATTGTCGGGCGGGGCGGGGCTTCACATGTTGTGCTCGCTAACAGACGACTCTCGTTGGTACACGCAAAGTTTTCCCTGGAAGGAGAAGGAGCAAAGCTTTTTATCTCAGACCTTAACTCCCTTGCTGGTGTGAAGGTTAATGGCAGGCGCGTCACTCGTAGTCCGCTTGTTTCCGGCGATATCGTGCTCCTAGGGGATATCGCGATCTCTGTGGATGTTTTAGCAGATGAGGTGAAGCTCACGTGTGCTGAGCAAAAGCTGCCGCCTGAAGATGCCGATCTCATACACCAGCAGGTTGAGAAGCTTCAGATTGGGCGTTATTTGCCCCCCATTTCGTGGCTTAGTTGGGGTGCTGCTCTTGTGCTCGTTGTGGCATATTTTTTCACCCCACTGTTTTTCAATTCACTAAGCACGTGGAGTAGTGGCCCGATATCAAGCCATCACAAGATTATCGAAAAAGATTGTCAGTCGTGTCACACGCAGCCCTTTCAGCCTGTTCAGGATAGAGAATGTTTGTACTGTCACAACATGTCAGAGCACGCTCAGGGGATGCCTGAATTTACCAAGGCGCATGCCGATCTATCGGTAAGGTGTGCACAGTGTCATATGGAGCACAATGGTGACGCGGGGCTCACTCGGAAAGACGACCGGCAGTGCGTTAGTTGCCATGCTTCGATGACAGATCTTAAGTCGAACACTACCGTCCAAAACGTAGTGAGCTTTGATTCGCACCCGCAGTTCCGTATCTCCGTTGAAAGTGCACACCAGAGTGCCCGTGAGAAGGTAAGCCTTGATGATAAGGAACACCTTCGTGACTCAAGCACTCTCAAGCTTAATCACGCGCTTCACCTTAAGCCTGGTTTGCGCGGTCGAAGTGGGTCAACAACGCTACAGTGCGCTAGTTGTCATCAGCTTGAAGACAACTACAAAGCGATGAAGCCGGTAACCTTTGATAATCACTGTCGTGATTGTCATGCACTTGAGTTTGAAGAGCAGCTCCCCGGAGTAGAGGTGCCGCATGGCGATAGCGAGCAAGTGTATCCAGCTCTCTTTACAGAGTATACTAAGCTATTTCTCATCGGCACGAAGGCGATGCAGGATCCAAAGCCTGCCAGACTTATGCCAGGTGGCTCCGGATTGTCAGCAAAGAAGACACCCCCAATAAATGTACAGCTCGTTCAGCAGAAGGCACGTGAGGCAGAGACCGAGCTATTTACCAAGACTGGGTGCTACCTATGTCACAACTACAACGAGAAGCCGGGTGAGGAGCAGACAGCTACTAACTCTCATTTTGTAGTCACTAAGCCAAATGTGCCAGCGGTGTGGTTCCCAGCAGCACGGTTTGGGCACGGGGCTCATGAAGAGCTTTCGTGTGAGTCGTGCCATGAGAAGACGCGCACATCGTCCAAGACTGAGGATGTTCTCATGCCCGGTGTGGCGCTCTGTCAGGAGTGTCACGTACAGAGTCCTAAAG
Organism: Bdellovibrionota bacterium; assembly: GCA_044235305.1. Classification (GTDB taxonomy): domain Bacteria; phylum Bdellovibrionota_C; class UBA2361; order UBA2361; family OMII01; genus OMII01. The sequence goes on along the minus strand of JBIIHY010000135.1, from coordinate 1,907 downwards.
CAGGTTACGTCACTAGTAGTTGTATAGAGTGCCATTCATTCCATGACTCATTGTCGATGCCTGAGTCTAGTAAGCACGATGCGCAGACATACCTGCAGTTCGTAGAGCGATAAGTGAGGAAGTACAGATGATAGCCAAAGTAATTCGTACTCTATTTGTAACTTCTTCAGCGGTTGCGCTCGCTAGCTGTGGTGGCGGTGGCGGTGGATCTGGCGGATCGCAAAGTGGCGGTTCTAGCGGAAGTAACTTTGGTTGTGATGGGGGATGTGCAAATCAGGCCCTTTCAGAGGCTGACGTCACTACTATCGTGCAACAGGCAGTCGCAGCGACTAAGGGGTTAGGGACAGCGGGCACCTTTGCTGTTGTAGACCGTGTGGGTAATGTGCTCGCGCTGTATCAGATGCCAGGAGCTCCTCGTTCAACAACGATTAACGGAGGGATCGGTGCTAGCGGTTTTCTTGAGGGCTTGACGGTTCCAGCAACACTCGCAGCGATCTCAAAAGCTGGCACTGGAGCGTACCTTAGTAGCCAGGGGAATGCGTTTTCTACCCGTACGGCGAGTCAGATCATCCAAGAGCACTTTCTACCGGGGCAGACGAATCAGCCAGGCGGCCCGCTCTTTGGCGTGCAGTTCTCGCAGCTTCTCTGTGGTGATGTAACCGTTGTTAATCCGTCGTATGCGCGCGGTGCATCGGTTGGTGCAAAGCCTGCCGCCGCCGGATCGATTGGTCCTCGCCCACTTCCCCTTGGACTATCTGCCGATGCTGGCGGATTACCGCTGTATAAAAATGGAGACCTAGTGGGAGGTATCGGCGTTGAGTTTGACGGGATGTATACAGCCGACCGCGATATTTCAAATTACGATGATCTCCCTGAGGAGCGAGTGGCTCTGTCGGCTAGTATTGGATTTGAAGCGCCAGCTGAGAGGGTGGGCGATAACATCTTTGTAGCTGGAAGGAGTCTGCGCTTCTCTGATGTCGGGTACGGCGACCTTGAAGTTTTGGGTGACCTTGAACCGTTGGACCCATCTGCGCTTCTCTCTGAGCCGCTCTATTCGGATGGGAAGGTTCATGCCGGTGTTGCCTTTGGCTCACCTGCATCGGGTGTTGCACAAACAGTTCGCGCTGGGATTCCGGCGGCCATCTTGGTGAATGCTGGTGGAGGAGCTCGTTTTCCTAGCCGTTCAGGGCGCTCCCTTGGAGGAAACGAGTTAAAGACAAGCGAAGTCGAGGCGCTGCTTGATTCTGCTCTGACCACAGCTCACCGTGCGCGAGCTGCCATACGAACGCCGCGTGATACACCAGCGCGAGTCTCGATATTCGTTGTTGATGATCTTGGGACTCCTCTTGGGTTCGTTCGCTCGCAGGATGCACCCGTTTTCGGTATAGATGTTTCTCTGCAGAAGGCACGCGCGGCAGCTTTCTTTAGCTCAGCAGATGCTGGTCAGAAGCTTCAAGCTGCTCTCGGGTCTCTATCGCGAAATTACGCCGCGGAATATTCCGCAACAACCGGTCAGGTGCTCAACGGAGCGTTCGTGTTTGGTTCTCGCTCAGTTGGTAATTTAGCACGACCATTTTTCCCCGATGGGATAGATAAAACAGCACCTGGCCCCTTCTCACTTCCTTTCCCGGGAACTGCGCCAGGTGCATCGTGGAGTCCTTTTAATACAGGACTGCAACTAGATCTCGTGAGCGGAGGGCTTGCTGGTCCAATCTTAAATCCGCGCGCGATACCGAGTAACTGCGCAAACTCGTCGGTGTTCGGCGGGCGAGTGCGTAACGGTGTCCAGATCTTCGCAGGAGCTGTTCCACTCTTTCGGGGTGAGACCTTGATCGGAGCAATTGGTGTTAGCGGAGATGGAATCGACCAAGATGATCTTGTTGCGTTTTACGGCGCAAGTCGTGCGG
>JBIIHY010000003.1:0-24384 GCA_044235305.1 Bdellovibrionota bacterium | reverse complement strand
CACGGCAGGATGTCATCAAAAAGCACCTGCTAAGTCCGTCGATACGTCTGGGATCTAATTGGTGTAATATCCTGATATTACATGTTTAATTATTTTCTTGATGCATTTTAGTCCTCAAAGGTATAGTCAAACTCAACTAATCTGTATAAAAATACAATAAATCCTGTAAAAAAATACCGATATGTTATGTATGAATAAACAAAATGGTAGTAAATTACAGAAACTCCTTGCTACGTGGCCTGCGGGTGCGGTCTATACAACCTCTTGGCTTAAGGCAAGGGGGTATAGTCGCTTCCTTCTCAATCAGTACCGTACTTCTGAATGGCTCAAGGCTGTAGGTCGAGGTGCGGTGGCTCGCGAAGGCGATAAGCTCGATTGGCTTGGCGGACTGTATGCGCTTCAATCCCAACTAAAGCTCCCAATACATGTGGGCGGGAAAGCTGCATTAGGCCGTCAAGGTTCAGCCCACTTCCTAGGACTCGGTAAAGAGGCTGTTGCTCTCTTTGCAGCGCCGGGAACGCGCCTGCCTAGCTGGTTTACCGCACATGATTGGAATGTTCAGATAAATCTCTACACCACAAACTTGTTCTCAAAACAGTTGGGTTTTCAGACGGAGAATGTTGGCACATTTTCAATAATGCTCTCATCTCGGGAGCGAAGCATGTTTGAATTACTCTACCTAGCGCCTCAGTCACAGAGCCTTGAAGAAGCTAAGCTCATAATGGGAAGTCTTACCAACCTTCGGCCTCAGGTTGTACAAAGTCTTCTTGAGGACTGTTCATCAATAAAGGTAAAGCGCCTCTTTATGCTACTGGCAGAGGGGTTGAATATGCCCTGGGTGAAGCGACTAAACCTCGAGAAGGTAGACTTTGGCACAGGTGCTAGAACGCTTATCAAAGGTGGCAAGACGCACCCCAAATACTTGCTCACCGTTCCGGCGGAACTTTTTGGTGAGGCCGAGAAATGATTGAAGCTCGCTATATCCATCAGGTTGCACTACTTCTTCAAATACTCCCCATAATCGGCGAACGAGAGGAATTTGCGATTAAAGGCGGAACGGCCATCAACTTGTTCATCCGAAATATGCCACGGCTCTCCGTTGATATCGATTTGACCTATATTCCGCTTCAAGACCGTGATAGCTCTCTAATGGGAATTACCACTGGCCTACAGGCTGTTGCTGACCGACTGAGTTCATTCATCCCCAAGCAGCAAATTAAAAAGATCCTCGGACCTGGGAAGGGAACGGTTACAACTCTTGTTATTGAAACACCGCACGCCTCTGTCACGGTCGAAGTAAATCATGTGCTCCGTGGCACAGTATTTCCCTGTTACATCGGGAACCTTTGCGCAGCAGCCCAAGAGCAATTCAAGGTAGATGTCCAAATTAAAATACTGGCACTGGGTGAACTCTATGGCGGGAAAATTTGTGCTGCCCTTGATCGTCAGCATCCGCGCGATCTTTTTGATATCAAGCTGCTGTTTGAAAATGAGGGGATGTCAACGGAGACGAGGCAGGCGTTTGTTGTATATCTTGCAAGCCACAGTAGACCGATGCACGAACTGCTTAATCCAACGCTACTCGATGTGCGAACTGCCTTCGAAAGCGAATTTCAGGGCATGAGTCGCATTCCAGTTACTTATGAGGAGCTGGTGAAAGCACGCGCCGATGTGCTCGAGAAGGTGAGGAGCGGATTATCAGAGAGTGAGCGCCGCTTCCTACTATCTGTAGCAGAGGGCTTGCCTAGATGGGAGCTGATGGCTATTCCCGGCATCGAGAAGCTTCCGAGTATCCAATGGAAGGTGCAAAATATTCAGAAAATGGAGAGGGCGAAACACGCTGTGCAGATTGAGAAGCTAAAAGAGTGCCTGTCGCTGTAGAGGTCGGAGGTTCAAATCCTCTCAGCCCGACCATTTTTACTTTTCTGTCCCCCGGAGCGCGGACCTTCTAGGTCCGCCAGAGTATTCCCAGGTCCAGGGCGTACGCCTCGCCGCTATAGGTAAATTCCTTAGTCATAAATATCATTTTCCCCCATTACCGGGCCCGTAGTGAGCTGGAGCTTAGCGAGGTCGTATCGAGCAACAAACACAAGATAGAATGGTCCAGTTGGGCCATGTTTTGCGGCGATAACTTGAAAGGTTTTGGGGCTGAACCGTTCCAGGTGCGCTGTTGCCTGGGGCGTATCGTCAGTCCAGATATACAGAGTCGGATGCGCACCGGCACTTGGCTCTGCGAGCGGCACACTATGGGTGTTAGGTAGGGCAGATACCCTATTCTGCAAATAGGGGAATAGCTTCATGAGAGTCATTTGTCCGAAGTCCGTCTCAGGACCTGATCGTACACTAACCAGGCGCGCATGCGGATATTCCGTCCCCAGCTTGGCGAATAATCCACGCACTGTCAGCCTCTGGGTTGCCGGAACTTCAATGTGTAGCCGATGATAATTCAATAAAAAAACCGCCGTTAACACGGCTATGACTACAACGCGACCAGCTGCTGTCCGATGTAGGCGCATACCGTGCTGAATGTCGGCTGCTGCGATGGCGGCAATAAGACAAACAGACGGAATGATCATTACAAGCCTGGTAAAATAGGGCGGAGTACCAGGCACAAGCGTCAAGACGATAGCTAGCATAACTGCACACGGCCACAAAAGTACCACAACGTACTTTGGGTTCCGTGCTCGCAGGAGGCACCCAAAAATTCCCAGTGCAAATAGGGCGCCGGTAATACGGTCAGTGATTGGAGGCAGAACAAAGTGCGTATACCTATCGATGGCGAACCAGATACTAGAAAAATTTGCCTGCACCATGCGGAGCGGCTCCATCCATCCAGTGTGTGCAGCATTGATGGGTGTTCGAGACCAGTTGGTGATATCGGTGGCCTCGGTCAGCAGCATATCGTGCGGCGTTCTTAAGAATCCTGGTAGTAGGGCGATGATTATTGCCGGAAGAAAACAAGCGATGTGGACGAGCACTCGGTGCCCTCGACCCACCGCAGAAGGGGTTTGAGGTGCGGATCCCATAGCCAGGCGTGAGTGAGCCAAGGCCGCAATCAGCCCAACTAGGGGTATCACATGAGCTGCGCCCCAGATTATATAAGAGGACAGCCCTATCGTAGCGCCAAGCACATACGCCCGTGATGGGCGGGGTGCCAAGTAGTACCATGCGGCTACATTAAGCATACACATGGCCGAAAGAAGAAAATGCACGTTGTTGTAGCCGATTAGGGCAAAAGCTCCGAGCATGTGGCTTGATATGAGCATCATTCCTGCCCAAAGGCCAACAGCACGATTGTTGAGCCACAGTACGGAGAAGACATAAAGAAGAGAGCCGCCCAATGCAACCGCTGCTATGGGAATGCTCCTCCAGCCACGGATGTCAGCAGAAATAAGGGTGAGACCAAAGCTTTGTAGTATGCTGTCAAACCAGGGGAACTTTCCATAAACCCCATTCCATCGAAACGGATCCGAGAGGCCGCGCTTTGCCAAGTCGTATGCAGCTTCAAAAAAGCTACCTTCGTCTCCGATGCCCGTGTGGAAAGTCGAATTGATTCCAAGTAGTCCGAAGAGTAGTCCTGCTAAAAAGATAGTTAAAAGGGGAAGTAGGTCTCGAAAAACAAAAACCCTTTCCTCGCGCCTAAATCCGTAGATATCGTCGAGGATGCTGCATCCGCACCATCCTGTACCGAGCGCCAAAAGCAAAGCTGAGCACTGGGAGCCGCACGAGCTATTACCTGAGAACGCAAGCCAAAATCCCAGCGCGGAAACGATTGCATAAGCGCTGAGCCAAGTGAAAAAACCGAGTGTTGGATAGCAGGAGTTTCCCTCTGCTTTACGAGCAAAAAAAAATGAGCCAACGATGCCGAGCAGCAGAAGGCTGAGGATTATTGAGCCTCCATGCTGCAAGAATAAGGATTGGCTTAATACATCACCGAGGAGTGATTTCTTATTGCTCACAGGCGCTTGTGAGCTAGCAAGAACGAGCAGTAGGTTTAAAAAAGCCGCGGGTAAGATCAGCCGTGGTAAATAGAGGTGAATCCGTGTCATACAAAGGCGACCACAATCATGTCATCTCGAGTATCACGGAAGTCGCCCGTTCGTCGACGGATAAAGGCTGCTGTCACCGATGCAGGATAAGCGCGGACTCTGTACCGAGAAAGCAAGAGACCGATCGCAGTAACCGAAACAGAGATGTGATAGTGGAATTAGTGGTTAATCGCTCGTTACTGCGCTGATAGTCTTTGACTCTGTTTTGCGGATCGCAGGCGAACCCTCCTGCTCAATGAGGAGGTTTATGCGGATAGCCTGTCCGGAGAGCGATTCAATATCAGATGTTTTCGCTACAAGAAGAAAGCCGCTTCTATCAAGACCGGGAGTCCGGTGATGTCGGGATACTTCCGGCCTAATCCGTGTGCTTGGAACGAAGGCAAGGCTCTTTGTGGCATCGTTAAGGACTACCTTGGTAGTCCACTCTGATGCTACGGGATTTGCAGGAAACGCCCAACCGCTGATTAGGAGGTATTCCTTGCCGACCACTACATGCTCGATCTGACTGATGATTGAGCCCTGTGAGACTTGAGAAAGTCTAGTGGCGACTGGTGCGGCAAGCAACGGACCGAGTTCAAGAACAGGCATCTCGTATAATTTTAACTCTATGGATTTTAGGAGGAGTGGTGAGGCTCGATCGTGGCTCGAATACTCAAGGTCGGTGCCAGCGATCTGCCAGCGAGCCACCCCCTCCTCAACACGTTGTGTGTGCTGACGAAGCCAATTGAAAGAGAAGTAGTATGAGTAACAGAAGAAGACGGCTGCTACTCCAGTGCTGATTCGAGCTAGTAGAATTTTCGTTTCGTACGACTTTAACAGTAAGAGCCAAAAGCTCGCTAGAAGTGTAAGCGAGAGAAGCTGATACCGACCCTCCTTTATTGGATAATCAATTCCAAATTGAAGTCGTGATAGAGAATTAGCGGCCGCGCTGAGTATGATAAACAAAATAAGCGCATACAGTTGCGGGTTGGTAGCGTACTGCTTGCGGTAGGTCAACCAAAGGAATCCTAGGGAAAAAAGCGCTCCAGCAAGGATACTGAGCACAAAGTTTTGAGTAAAAGAACCGAGAAATATACAAAAGTAAAGCAAGCGATCAGAGAGATTTAAGAATAGAGAGCCTCCTGAGGCTATGGGGAGCCTGCTGACGTGCCATAGCGCTACAGCAAGCCCGAATGCTGCTAGTGCCGCTGCAAGTTTTCTCCTTCTCTGTAAAAGAAATACGAAGGCGATGGTCGGCAAACAGAAAATGCCGTTGGCCTGCGTCGCAACGGCAAACAAGCATAACACGACAGCAGCTAGGGTTTTTTGTGGGGTGTTACGTACGAGGCACGTGAAAGCTAAAAAGGCAAAAGAGAGTGCTATGAGATTCTGCAGAGAGCCAGTCGCCCAGACGGTAGATTGGCGATACTGCGGCTGGAGCATTATAAAGCAAAGGATCAGAAATACGCTTGGGCTTTGGAACCGGCAACTTCTGTAGAGCGCCACCAGTCCGACAAAAAAACAGCAGTTACCGAGGATAATAAATCCCTGGTAATTGATATTTCCAAACAGCATGTACCAAAGAATTGGGATTAAGCGCTCCACCGCTACTAGGTGCTCGTTGTGAAGCTGAAGCAAGGCGTGCGTAAAATCCCGCGCTTCAGCCAGAGGGGTTGGAGTGGCGTTTAGCCACTGAAGAAGTGGAGCCAAAAGCATGTCGTAGTCGTCCCAGTCTGGGACATTCCAGGAGTAGTTAGCGATCAGAGAGAAGTGCAGAGTTACTATAAGACTAGCCGCAATGGTGTAGAGGACTCTCGCCGGTACGCTCGGATCCTTTTGCATGCTGACCGCTCTGCTGGCCACTCCAATCATGGCACAGCCCTTGATAACTTGTAGAGATGTCGGCTCTCTACTGACTAATTTAATGGCTCATCGTGAGCCCTGAGACAGTAGCGCTCAATCTCATCACTGTTTGAAAAAGGATCATCGCTCAACTTGACCGTTAAACGGACAGCATCTGAAAAAATATCCGAATACCCAGACGCGCCGAAGCAGTGCACCATCGCTGAGCCGCCGCCAATCTCAAACTTTTTCTGTACCTTAAATGCGCTGCATCTATTTGGTGGTGAGACGGCATTTGCTAGCTCAGCCGAGCACCCGCCGAAAAGAGAGCCAGCAGCAGGCCAACGGTCGCGGTTCTGTGTGTCGCGTACGACGATGCTAAAGGCGTCAAGCATGCGACCGCTCAGTATCGCTGCTGCGGCGCCGTTACACTCAGCAACCGCTGGTCGATACCGCACGTACGATGGCACGTCATCTGCGCATAGGCAGCGTTTGAAGCCGAATTCGCCGCCGCACACTGGCGTGCCGCCATCTCCGCCAACCACTGGCTCTGAGAGAATCTCGGCAACGGTCCATACTTTACGTCCAAACGAATCTAGTGGCCCACCTGTAGTGTCTTCAACGGGTGTTGTATCCCCGCCATCTTGACTGGACTCATCCGCGCCGCTGTCTCCGCCGCCATTGCACGCTGCTGCAAAGATCGAGCCTGCCACAAGGAGGCAGGTAATAGGTCTTCGTAGAAATTCAAAGAAAGAAGGTCTGCTTTGCATATCGGACTCCTCAGGTAGTGGTACAGAGTTGTATACCGGATGCTCTGAAAAAAAAGCAAGCGGGAACACAGTTTCTGATCTTAGGGAAGCGCGGCTTATTTAATTCCACTGTGTTCGTCCGGCGTGTGCTTTGACAGCTCGTTAACGTCTTCCCACAGTTTTGCATATTTGAGCAGCACCGCGTACGCCTCAATCATCGCCACAATAAAACCGGCTAACCCCTCACGGTATCCACGTTTGCTTACGTAGAATTTAAGAAACCGGGCGATGGGGCGAAAAATGACGGCCACAAGGGTTGGTTGACTTCCACGGCGCTTTAAAGTTGTTGTGGCATTTGAGGTCAGGGTGTTCATGCGGCGCACGTAGTCGGCAAGGTCTGTAAAGCTGTAATGCCGTAATTCACTTTTGCAACGATCAACCGACCCTAAAACAGAGGCCTTCTCGTGAGGGTCTTCGCCTCCCCATGTGGTTTGCGAGCGACGACACAGTCGTAACCTGAACTCGGGGTGCCAGCCTCCTTTTCTCCACCAGCGGTTTAGGAAGAATATGACTCGGTTGATCAAGTAGCCATTAGCGCCTGTTTTCCCTTGAGAAGCATCCCGAGCTAGGATTGCCAGAATCTCATCTCTCAGCTCCGGCGAAACCTCTTCGTCGGCATCGATATTGAGCACCCACTCAGAAGAGCATTGCTCAAGCGCGAAGCGCTTTTGAAGAACGTATCCACGCCACTCTTGGTAGGTAATCTTTCTAGTGTACTCACGGCATATCTCAAGCGTCTGGTCTTTCGAGCCCGAGTCAACGATTACAATCTCATCGCACCACTTTACGCTTTCAAGACAACGGCGAATCTGACGCTCCTCATTGCAGCATACGATAAAAGCAGAGATGGATGAGCGCCCAGGGGAAGTCATGGCAGTATTGAGAAGCAGAAAGCGTAAAAAGGCAAGGTACTTATAATGTTTTTTAGAAGGATGTCGCAATCTTTACCATCGCATCCTATCAGCCTGACTTTCGGCGTGACGCTTCCTGCCATAGCATCGACATTTTCGAGTTTGCGGTGTATTAAGTCCACCGTAATGAGTCGCGTTCTGAGTTTACCTAACGAGCGGAATCCGAAATGAATATCTTGGGAATATCAGCATTCTATCACGACAGCGCCGCGTGTCTCGTAGTCGATGGAAGGATAGTTGCAGCAGCCCAAGAGGAGCGCTTTACCCGAAAAAAGCATGATCCTGAGTTCCCCCGAAATGCAGCGAACTACTGTTTGCGCTCGCAGGGTCTCACTATCAAGGATGTGGATTACGTAGCTTTTTACGACAAGCCACTCCTAAAATTTGAACGGTTGCTCGAAACATACCTTGCTACTGCACCGCAAGGCTTCACCTCTTATGCTAAAGCGCTGCCTCTATGGTTGAAGCACAAGCTGTGGATTCCGGACACTATTAAGACCGAGCTTGGGTTCGATGGCGAAGTGCTGTTCACCGAGCACCATCAGAGTCATGCAGGATCGGCGTTTTATCCTTCGCCGTACCAAGACGCTGCTATCTTAACAATTGACGGAGTGGGTGAGTGGACTACAAATAGTCTCGGAGTTGGCCACGGTAATAAGTTCTCTATCATTCGTGAGATTAAATTTCCGCACTCAATCGGATTGCTCTACTCCGCGTTCACCTACTTCACTGGCTTTAAGGTAAATTCTGGTGAATATAAGGTTATGGGATTAGCTCCGTACGGGGAGCCCAAGTATGTGCAGCAGATCTACGATCACCTGCTCGATTTGAAGGAGGATGGTTCGTATCATCTTAATCTTAAATACTTTAACTACATGAGCGGGCTCTCTATGACGAACGAAAAGTTCGGGGAGCTGTTCGATGGTCCGCGTAGAAAGCCTGAGGGGCCACTCACTCAGCGTGAGATGGATCTGGCTGCGTCGATTCAAGTCGTGGTGGAAGAGTGCATGCTGCGCCAAGCTCGGTTTCTTCACAAGGAGACAGGCCTTGATAATCTCTGCATGGCTGGAGGTGTTGCTCTTAACTGTGTTGGTAACGGCAAGCTGCTGCGCGAAGGGCCTTTCAAAAACATCTGGATTCAACCTGCTGCTGGTGATGCAGGTGGTGCGCTAGGCGCAGCGCTGTGTGTCTGGCATGGGTACCTAAACAACACCCGGTTGACCGACGAAAAGACCGATTTTCAAAAGGCCTCGCTGCTTGGGCCGGAGTTCTCTGACGATGAAACTATCGCGCAGCTTGCGCAGTTTGGCGCGGTATACAAGCGCGTTTCAAAGGATGACGTTACCTCGATTACTGCTGATCTCTTGGCTCGAGAGAAGGTGGTCGGCTGGTTCCAAGGCCGTATGGAGTTTGGGCCGCGAGCGCTCGGTAATCGCAGTATTATCGGTGATCCTCGCTCTGCCTCTATGCAGGCAACGATGAATCTTAAAATTAAGTTTAGGGAATCGTTCCGTCCGTTCGCGCCAGCGGTGATGCGGGAAGATGTCTCGCAGTATTTTGAGCTTGATAGCGATTCTCCCTACATGTTGATCGTTGCGCCGGTGCGAGAGGAGCGTAGGCGTACGATGACCGAGGAAGAGCGAGGGCTTTTCGGGATAGCGAAGCTTAATATCCCCAAGTCCGACCTTCCTGCGATAACTCATGTAGACTACTCGGCTCGGATTCAAACTGTCTCAGCCTCGCAGCATCCAACATTTTATAGGCTGCTTGAGTCTTTTAAAGCAAAAACTGGCTGCTCAGTTTTGGTCAATACTAGCTTTAACGTTCGTGGGGAGCCTATAGTGTGCACACCGGCGGATGCCTATGCCTGCTTTATGCGCACTCACATGGATGCGTTAGTAGTGGGTAATGTTGTCATGCTAAGAGAGGAGCAGCCACAGTGGAAGGAGCGCGAAGATTGGCGGACCAAGTTCGAACTGGATTAGAGAACGCTGAGCAGCAGGCAGAGTGCGGTGCGACTTGCGGAGCAGCAAGAAAAGATCCCTTGCTCGAGAGTTACTTCGGCAGACCGATTAAGCAGCATGTCAAAGAGTTTGCAACTATACTTGCGACGGTAGCGTTCGCTGTTGCGGCAGTGAAGCTGTATAAAGGCGTAGCACCCGCCGCATTTGCAGTATGGGTGGTAGCGGGTGTCTCGGTTGTAACTATTGGCTACCTTGCTCCACGACTCCTTCTCCCCGTATGGCGTGGATGGATGAAGCTCGCTCACGTGCTGTCCATCGTTATGACCTGTGTGATCCTTGGCCTGGTCTGGGCTATTGGTTTCGTCCCCATGGCAGCGCTGTTGAAAGTTATGCGGATAAAGACAGTCGACCTCTCCTACCGCGCACCAGTAGAGACCTATTGGGAGAAGCGCGATAGTAAATACGACGATTTCAAGCGGCTTGAGCAGCAGTTCTAGCGTTTCGTTGGAAGCCATGAAGCGGGTCTCTGTTGCGCATTTTTGGCGATGCTGCGATCATTATAGGTATGAGAATAAGATATATCGCCGCCCTAGCCACTTGTCTCTTCTTTGTAGCGTGTGGGTCAAAGGTCCCAACACCGGCAAATATTAACCAATCGATGTTTCCTCAAGTTAGAGGAAGTAGCCTAAAGCAAGAGGCTATAGTTCTGCCTGACCATTACTTAGGTAAGCCAACGCTTCTTCTGATTGGTTACGTACAGAAGGCTCAATTCGATATTGATCGTTGGATACTTGGAGCGCTCCAGGCGGGTGTTAAGGCGGAGATCGTTGAGGTACCAACGATTGCAGGGATGATGCCGCAGATGGTGCAGAGCTTTATCGACAACGGGATGCGCAGCGGTATTCCCCAAAGTGATTGGGGCTCAGTTGTGACAGTGTACGAAGATGCTCCGAAGATAATAGCAGCGCTTGGAAATGATCGTCCGCAGAGCGCATACGTTGTGCTCTTAAATCGCGAAGGGCGAATCGTGTGGACTACAAATACAGGTTACTCGGCCGGCCAGGTGTTTGAGCTTAAGGCAAAAGTTGATGAGCTTGAACGGGGCGCTAGCCGTTAAGAGTCTCCGCGCAGTATGGAGCGCGGACCTTCCAGGTCCGCCAAAAAGTCAGATTGAATGCAGTTCCGCGCGATGTAATGCACAGCCAGCACGTCGCATCCCAAGAATTTGGAGCCTACAATTTGTGGGGATACGACGAGTCCCGGACAAACTGTAGGCCTTCGAATTAGAGTGACCTACTACCCACGAAGCTGACCTTTTGTCTCGCTTTGCTGAGGCTCCCGGTAGCCGCCGCTGAGCCACCCTGAAAAGCGCTCAGGGTTCCAGAGCCCTTCGCCCCATCCGAAAGGGTAAAGGTAAATTTGGCCGTCGATTTCACCTTTCCCTTGGTGACTTTAGAGATGGTCCCTTTAACAGTCACCGATCCGGTCGCATCTGACCCGTCAGTGGAAGTTGTCCACCTTCCTGAGATTTTGCCAGTCTTGGAAACCTTTAACGTGGCAGTTGCTGCATCGGCGCTATCCGTATAGGTTACACCGTTTAATTCCTCAACTAACGTGAGGTAATTTCCAGCAAAAGCGGTTGTGTTCAACGCGGCCGCTTCTTCGACTACCACAGTAGACAGTACGGTCCCGCACAGCACCACAGCGCTCACACATCTTGTAACTAATGATTGAAACATACACACCCTCCGGGTCGACAGACTATGGGTCAGTCGCCCGCTATGCGGCCTAGCTTGACGACCTAGAGCTGTTTTCTCTCACTGTGTTGAGGAAAAACTGAAAGCCGAGGCTGATCAAATGATTACGGTTCTGATAGTGGTACCCTGTACACCCCTTTCCCCTCGACAGTTCACTAGAACCATGCAAACTTATCGACAGTTGGCAGCCCGATGAGCAGAGCACAGAGAGCCGCTCTATGATTCAATTCGAAATCGGTAACGCACTTTCGTCACATGTCAGAAGATCTATTCTACAGCAACCTAGCAGCTCTTCAGGAAGTTAATCCTCAGCTCGTTGAGCGGCTACGGCGCTGTGTTGAGTCAGAACACATTAAACAGACAACCGAAGGTAACTTTGTCTACAAGCTACACATGGACTACGTGCCGCTCTCTGTCAGTCCGGGGCAGAGTAGTCAGCTTCTGTCTGCCGAGCGTAAGGGGGAACTTCTTCTCTTTGGTGCAGGACTGGGGGAGATAGCTTGGGAGTGGATACATTCCGGTGGTGATTCCGTCACAGTATGGGACCGAGATCCTTTTATCCTTAGGCTTCTTTTGGCGCAGTTCGACTGGCGTGAATTTATTTTATCTGGACGACTATCGTTGACGCTTGGAATCGACCTGTTGTCTTTGCGAGATTTCACTGTTGATAAGGTCGTGACTCATCCAACCCTCGGGGGTATCTACAAAAATGAGTTTCTTTTAATAACGCAGCCCGTCAAGCCACTCGCATTTATTGCAAACGGCGGCCTGTTTATCGAGGACATCTCTGATGCGTTGAGAGAAGAAGGGTATGGCGTCTACACGGTTGACCTTGAGCGACTATCGATTGAGGAGATAGCTGAGGCAGTAGAGCGTGGTAAGCCGCAGCTCTTAGTTCGTATCAATCATATGGAGGGCCTTGCTGAATTCAGTGAGCAAAGTGGTCTCCCTACTATTATATGGGAGATAGACCCTGCGTTAACTAAGGTTCAGCAGGCTCCTCCTCGGACAACAAAAACCAGTATCTTCACCTGGCGCCGTTCGCACGTAGAATCATTCAAAGAAGCTGGGTTTTTAAACGTGCACTATTTGCCTTTGGCCAGCAATCCGTCGCGCAGGCACAGTATTAAACTCTCCTCAGATGAGAAGTCCCTGTATGAGGTTCCTATCGCGTTTGTTGGCGGGAGCATGGCCGACCGTACGCCTACCTTAAGAGGTGATTTCACGGAGGTTTGGGACCGTGCTTTTCCAAATCACTCTCTTGGTGGTGAGAAAGTATTGGATAGTATTCTAGCCGAGCAACGAAGCGACTTCTCTCGCTACAGAATACCTGAGATCTTAGCGCGAGAAGCTCCGGGACTGTGTGTTCCTGCAGGTGAGCTTGAGCCTGAGCTGCTAGCAGGTGAACTCGCAGCAGCAGAGCGCAGGTTGTCCTATGCGCAGGCACTTGCTCCCCTAGGTTTACACGTGTGGGGTGATAGTGGTTGGCAGCAGGTCCCAGGAATAATGTATCGAGGCTCGGCTGAACACGGTGTTACAATCAATAAGATCTACAGTAATGCGGCGATAAATCTTGATATGGGGCGGCTATATCAGTTGGATATCGTAACGATGCGTGTCTTCGATGTGCTTGCCTGTGGAGGCTTCGTGCTTGCCGAATATAACGAGGACCTAGCAGAGCTATTCAAGATTGGCGAAGAGGTTGAAAGTTGGCGAAGCCTTGATGAGTTGATAGACAAGTGTCGCTGGTACCTTGCAAACCCAACACAACGAGATGCCCTTGCTCAGAGGGGGTATCGCGCGGTATGTGAGCGGCATACAATACAGCAGCGTTTAAAGGTGATGTTGTCTGTGGCAACGTAGATATGAAACTCTCTGAGAGCTTTCGCAGTATATAAACTGGATTACCGTATGCCTTCTAAATGTATACATGTAGTGACCACACATGAGCCTCCAGAGATCGTCGCGCTCTCCAAACCTCTCTTTGAAGACTATGCTGTGAGAGTGGGGGCAGAGCTGCGTTTCATATCCGAGCGAAAATTTCCACTATTTCCTCCAAACTACGAGCGCATGCAGGTGTTTGAAACAGGCCGGGACTTCGCGTGGAATATGGTGGTTGATGCGGGCATACTCGTGGGGCCTCTGTTGCCAGACTTCATCAAAAGAGTCGACCGAAGACAGATGGGGTTATGTCTTCGGATGCATGCCCCGAGTGTTTTTGACGTAGCTGATAATAAGTATTTTGTTCGGGATGGTCGCGACCTTGGAGTCGTAGAAGCATGTATAGTTACCTCGTCCTTAACGCATGATCTTTGGGAGCCTCTCCCCGGTGGCCCTAACGAGTGGATATCGTCTGTTAAAAGTAGGAACGCAGCGCTTCTATCTGAGTTGTGTTTGTCCCTTAATGCGGCGAAGTATCGTTTTGATTTCTTGAATCCCTTTGGGACGCCGGCGCAGTTTTATCGTCTCGAACAAGGTGCAAAAACGATACATCAGCTCCTTCAGGAAGGTAGAGACGTCCTGAGCTCGTGGGGAGTGGTATCATGAGAGTACCGCACCTAGTCGCCATGATGGCCGACTGCAGGCCCCGAATACTATTGCTTGCAGACGGGGCTAATTGGATATTCGAACGCCATTGTTACACCCTCAAGAAGTTACTCGGAAGTGAATATCAGTTTACAATCGGGTATGGGTCGCTACCCTTTGAGGAAGATGATTACGATCTCATCTATCCCCTTGAGTGGAATGTTGTTTCCGCAGAGAGGATTAAAAATCCTCTCAAATATGTAACTGGAATTCGCGGGCATGTGCGCTGGCCGGAGCTTAATTTTGACCAGTTCCTCAGCACCCTGCGACATAATTTTCAGCGCGTGCATGTTGTGTCTGCACGCCTGTTCGATATTTTTCATCCTCATCTTCCTTCAGTTGTGCATCTCTCTCATGGAGTTGATACGCAGTTCTTCCAACCCGCTGGGCAAACTCGCTGTTCAGGAAAAACCATACGCGTGGGATGGGCTGGTAATAAGCAGGCCCCCGCGGATAAGGGGTTTGCTGCTTTTATTGAGCCGCTGTCGCAATTGCCTGGTGTCGAGGTTGTTAGTGCAGGCTATGACGGCCGGCTACTTGATATTTCAGCTATGCGAGAGTTCTATAGCTCGATTGATGTGTATGTCTGTGCGTCGCTGCAGGAGGGGAATTGTAATCCACTTCTTGAGAGCGCGGCTATGGGATTGGCGATAGTAACGACCGACAATGGTACGGTTCCGGAGTATCTGATTCATGGAAAAAGCGCGCTTGTGGTCGACCGACAGCCCGGCGCATTTCGTCGAGCGATAGAGTTTTTTAGAGACAACCCTGAAGCACGGGTAGTGTTTGGTAGAGAAGCGAGAAAGAGCGTTGTTGAAAAATGGGAGTGGTCCATTATGGCCTCTCGCCACAGGGATTTTTTTAATAGCGCGCTTGATTATCAGGTAAAGGTTTTGCAGCAGATGGCAAGTTTCTGTTCGAGTCCTCACAGAGCTGTGACATGGTATTCGTCGGATAGGCACGCGCTTCGAGCCGCAATTGCTTTGGCAGGCTACGAGAAGGACGGTAGGTAAAGATATCACTTCTCAAAAGAGCAACTACCCCGGAGGAGAGGGGATATCAGCCTCGGTTGCTGGTACGATCGTTGCTCCATCGACACATGCGATCCATACACCAGGAGACACTTCAATAGGGTCAGCGTGATGCATAGCGTGGTTGCACCAGCCGTCGTTTTGAGGAGAGAGTACGGGGGAAAAAGAGCACTCCGACTCGCAGTACTCATCTCTAGTCAGTACTTCAATCTGAAACGCCCGAAGTTGATGCCCGTAAACGGGAACGCAATTTTGAGCAAGTCGGATGAGGGCGCCACGGTCTTGAATAATTCGACCACCGGGTCTGGCGCGCTCCTTGTCATGGTGAATGAGGGGGCTCTTTGGGTGTCTTACCCACGGTCCCTGGAAATCATCGGCATAGTACAACTCAAGCGAATCGGTGCCCTCGAGGACAAAAAGCCACCATGTGTTGTCAAAGAAGAGGATAGACGGATCAGCGAAGTCGCCTTCAAGAAGAGTTGAGTGGAATCTAAATGTTTGCGGAAAATCTGACGCTTCATATAGCCGCACGGAATGTGCTTGTCTCGTCTCTGGAAGCATGTAGTAGCGGTCGTGGGCTTTGAAGACGTATGGGTAAGAGAGGTGAAAGTGCTCTCGCAATACAATCCCTTGATAGCGCCAGTTCAGAGCATCGGTACTTGAGGCCAGACCTATCTCACCGCGCCGAGTGTTGCCGTTCCATACTTCAAAAAACATGAACCAGGAGGAGTTGTCACGGACCCAGAATGGATCAGCTACAAAACGAGCAGGGACATCGGTAACATCTTCTGCTCGCAAGACTGGATTATATAGTCCGGGAATTGGGCGGATGGTAGTTGGAGATGTTCCAGAGAAAATACCGATCGACCACTTGGCTAAAATCATACTACGACCGATAGTATCGATAGGAGTGAAGTTCCTCAATACAAAAGAGGAGGGAGTATTCAACCCACTTATGCGAAACGTGTTTATCGACTGCGGAGCAAATCTTGGACTTGCGCTGAGGAAGTTCATGGGAGAGCTCCCGAACCACGAGTTTTTTGGATTTGAACCAAACGCAGCGCTCCATCCTCATATTCGTGAGAATGCAAAAGAGTTGGCACAGCGCGGGGCTCTTACACTGTACCAGCAGGCTGTGTGGATAGAAGATGGAACAACAAATCTCTATCTGGGGCAGCACGAGAGCTCAACCGTTATGTTAGGTAAGAAAATGTTACCGAACTATGGTCCTCCGATAGACTATGCAAATCCAGTCGTTGTTCCAGCCATTAATTTTGGTGCCTGGGTGGTACGTACGTTTTCTCGCAGTGATAGTATTACAGTGAAAATGGACATAGAGGGAGCCGAATATCCAGTGCTACGGAAAATGGTAGAAGACGGTAGCTTGTCTTTCATTAAGGTGCTGTATGTTGAATGGCACCACGATCGGTTCGATTATATGAGCGACGAAGAGCACGCTGCGCTCTTTGATTCGGTGTCCCGGATGGTTGAAGTTCGTCCCTGGTAATTTTTGTAAATACCCCAACCTTCATTCCGAGTGCGCTACGATAAACGTTTTGTCATTAATCTTACCAACGGTTGTCATGCCGAACGCTTTGAGCGTGTAGAGCATATCGCTGTGCGGGTGACGGTCTTCGTTGCACCAGTCATAGATGAAGCGGCCCGTTGGCTTCAGATTAGCTTTGACCTGTTCTACTATTCCTTGCATATAATTCCCAACGTATTGCTGTGTAGCCGGAATATGAACAGCATGATGGCGCGGCCAGTAGTTATGGACCCATCCGATAGCTGCGATGCAGTCAAACGTCTGTCCTGGAAAAGGTGGTGTCACGGTAAAGTCGCACCACGAAATCGTCTGCAGGCCGGTTCGTTTCTTTGCTAGTTCAACGTGACCTGCTTCTATATCGCTTCCAAATAGCCTCTCGCCGCGCACGCCGCGAAGCTGTAGTTGTCTTAGTAGCTCGCCGTTACCGCAGCCTACGTCAAGGATATCGCCACCGAAGAATGTGTAGATAACTTCGGCGACATGAGGGACTACAGTAGAAGATATTTCGCCATTACCGAGCCAAGGATGAAGACGCAAATTGGAGGAGGTGTTGTCCATGGGGGCAGAATTGTTCGTTTTTTTTGCAGATTCAGCTATACGAGGTGCTGTCGGCAGAAAGTGCGTAGGCCTTTAGCCCACCCCATATCTGGTTTGGCCTCAAGCAACCTATTGAGCATGTCGATTATGTTAGTACCAGCAGCGAGGTTTGCTGCAAACTCCGATTAAGCAGTGAACGGAAAAAAGGCAAGGAGGCCATGAAAACCGTTCTTCTCATAGACGATAACGAAGACTATCGCGAGACCGTGCGTCACATTCTTGAGCGTAACGGCCTTGAGGTATACGAGAGCGATTGTCCCGATTCAGCATTTGAGCTTTTAAGCTCTATAGATGCCCCGGATCTCATAGTGTGCGATCTTCATATGCCATTTACCAATAAGGAAAATGCGCATGAGTACCAGCGCTCCTTTGAGGTGGGTGTTAAGACTGTTCACGAGCTGGCATGGGTGTATCCAGACACCCCGGTCGTAGCTGTCACGGCACTTGAAGGGATAGATCTGCCGCGCATTAAGCGCTACCTCTCGCCCATTCCCATGTACCAAAAGCCAGAAAAGATTGGCGAGATGATAGAGATCGTTCGGTGCTACCTGGTCAGTAAAGAGTGCGGCGGGATGCAGTAGGCCCTTTACTTCATAGCATCAGTGACCTGAGAGAAATCGAGATTGGGTAGCCCGCACTTCGCTGCCGCGGTCGTATTCCCTTTGAGTGCTTCAGAGATGCACTGGACGAAGGCAAGCGCGGCTAGTGGGTCTCCTGCGCCTGAAGTGCTTGGCCCTTGAGCCGGGGAACCTGACTTAACTGAGTCGCTGTTAGCAGACGGTGATCTCGGAGAGTCCTTCATTTCAAAGAGAGTCCCCGAGATGCGTGGATTCTCTTTGGGGGCTGATTCTGTCCGTACCTGGGTTGAGTCAGATCCCCTATCATTAGCGGTATCTGAGATCTTCTCTCGTCGAGATCCACTAAAGACTCGTTCACCAGTGATGCCTTTTGCTACGCCGGTTCTTATTTCTGAGCAGCCCTCATGGTACGAGCTTGAGTAGGTTTCTCCGCAGCGCCAGATCGAGTCAGCGTGGACGGGCACTGCTTGTAGAGTCGTTATAGATCCGATGACGATGAGCGCAATTGCAACTAGAGTTCGCTTAAGCAGCGTAATGTAGTCATCTCGCTGAATCTCGCGAGCGCCAAAGCTGCGCGAGAAAGGGGTTAGCACCTGACAATCAACCCACTCAACTCCTTCTTTCTGGAGAGTTTCGGCCATGAAACACAGCGCTCCTTTAGACGCATCGTTCTGCAAGTAGAAGCTCGACTCTGCAGCAAAAAATCGCTGTAGCCTCACCCCATATAGCCCACCAACCAGTTCCTCATCTCGGTAGGCTTCAAAGGAATCGCACATACCTAATTCGTGTAGTTTGATATATGCGCCAATCATATCCTCTGTAATCCAGGTGCCTGCTTGCCCTTTGCGGTTTCTTGACTCAGCACATGCCCGAATAACAGCCGGAAAATTTCGATTTATCGCAAAGTCAAAGCGCTTTTGTCGCAGTGTCTCCTTTAGCCTACGAGAGATATGCAGCTCATTCAGAGGTAAGATGGCCCGCATCGGCGGAGAGAACCACGCCAGGGGCGCATCATCATCATAGGGCCACGGAAATATGCCGTTTGAGTAAGCCAAGACGAGTGACTCAGGGTCGAGGTCGCCACCGATAGCCAACAGTCCGTGCTCATCAGCGCTTGATAGTGGGGGGAAGGCTTCAATAACCATAACTGTAACCGCTCATATAGTGCCGCGAGAGGTAATCTTTTCTTTGTTGTATCAGCCACTTGCCATAAACACAGAGGCGTTACAATCTAATGAAAAAGAGCCCCACTGCCGACCGTAGTATGATTATACTATGAGTTGGGGTTGTTAGGGCAGTGGGCTACATACGTCCAGCAGGTTGTTGAGGATTATGACGCGGAGCCGTACACGAGGGGATTCTGAGACCGCAGTTGCTGAACGCACGCGCACTAAAGCGCCGCGACAGTATAAGGTGATACTACTCAACGACGATTACACTACGATGGAATTTGTTGTTCACATCCTTGAGTCAGTTTTTAGTAAAACCCCGGCGGAGTCTGTCCAGATCATGTTGCAAGTTCACAAAGTCGGCAGGGGTGTTGCTGGCATATTTTCGAAACAGATTGCAGAGGCTAAGATCGATATCGTTCATCGACAAGCGCACGACGAAGGTTTTCCCCTTCGGTGTGTGATGGAGGAGGAGTAATGTTTAGCACGGAACTCGGATTAACTTTAGAAGCTGCTTTTCGTGAAGCATCCTCAAGACGTCACGCATTTTTCTGCCTCGAGCACCTCCTCTACGCACTCACCTTTGATGAGCAGGTCGGTAGCATTTTGCAATCGGCTGGGGCCGACATTTCACTTCTACGCAAAGATTTAGAATCGTTTTTTGATAAACATGTAGAGGTAGTATCTTTACGAGGTGCAAAAGGACAGGCAGCAGAGCCCGCTCAGACTCCAGCGGTGCAGCGGGTTCTACAGAGAGCCATCATGCACGTTCGCTCCGCACAGAAAGATGTTATCACCCCTGCTGAGGTTTTGGTTGCAATCTTCTCTGAAGAAGATTCTCATGCTGTGTACTATCTTGCGAAACAGGGAATCGCTCGGCTTGATGTACTGACCATCCTTTCACACGGCCCTGTAGAGCAACCAATAGAAGAGGAGGAGGAGTCTCTCCTTGCAGAAAGCAGCGAGGATGGAGAAGACGAGGTGTTTTCGACACGTCGTGGCGCAACCGCACTAAGTCGATTCTGTGAGGACCTGACTGAACTTGCTCGAAAGCAGGCGTTGGATCCAGTGATCGGTCGCGACGCGGAGATCGAGCGCACGATAAAGATCCTTTCGCGCAGACAGAAGAATAATCCACTCTTTCTGGGTGAGCCCGGAGTAGGAAAAACTGCAATGGCTCACGCTGTTGCGGCTCGGATCATATCTGAGGATGTTCCTGAACAGCTCAAAGGGGCTGAAGTGTTCCTGCTAAATATGGGCACGCTCGTGGCGGGCACAAAATTTCGCGGTGAGTTTGAAGAGCGCATAAGAAAAGTTATCTCAGAGATAAAACAGCGCCCGAAAGGGATCCTCTTTATTGATGAGCTGCACACGATAATGGGAGCCGGGGCAACGGGGAGTGGTTCTCTTGATGCGGCAAATCTACTCAAGCCTGCACTAGCCTCCGGCGAGATCCGCTGTATGGGAAGCACTACCCACAGCGATTACAAAAAGAGCATAGAGAAAGACAGAGCGTTGAGCAGGCGTTTTTCAACGGTCGATCTGCCTGAGCCATCGATAGAGGAGAGTATCAAGATCCTCGAAGGACTTCGGCAGAAGTTCGAAGAATTTCATGGAGTCTCGTTCTCAGCAAAAGCTTTGCGTTCGGCAGTTGAGCTTTCAGCAAAGCATATTACTGAACGCTTTCTTCCCGATAAAGCTATCGACGTTATCGACGAAGCTGGAGCTGCAAATGCACTACTGCCGAAGAATAAGCGCAAGAAAGTTATTGGTGAGGAACAGGTAGAGAAGGTCGTATCAGCTATAGCTCGCGTGCCAGTTCGCAACGTAAGTAGCTCCGACCAAGATGTGCTCCGTAATCTAGAGACGAATTTAAAGAAGCGAGTATTTGGCCAGGATAAGGCAGTGGAGTCCGTAGCTCGCGCGATTAAGCGGAGTAGGGCAAGTTTGCAATCTGAAGCGAAGCCAATCGGTAGCTTCCTCTTCGCCGGGCCAACAGGTGTTGGAAAAACAGAGCTTGCAAAGGCGTTAGCTCAGGAGCTAGGAGTCGCTTTTCATCGCTTCGATATGAGCGAGTACCACGACAAGCACCTCGTATCGCGTTTTACGGGCGCACCTCCGGGGTACGTTGGTTATGAAGAGGGGGGGCTTTTAGTTGATGTAGTTCGAAAGAACCCCTACGCTGTTATTCTCTTTGATGAGATCGAGAAAGCGCACAGCGATATATTCAGCATCTTTTTGCAGATTATGGATGATGCAGCGATCACTGATTCACAGGGGCGCAAGGCAGACTTCAGGAATATCGTTGTCATATTTACAACTAATGCTGGGTCTGAGAAAGCAGCATCACTTGGTTTTGGCGCGTCCCAGGCGAATACTTTTCGCGACAGCGCTGTTAAAAATCTCTTTAAGCCTGAATTCCGTAATCGTCTCGATGAGACAGTTTACTTCCAGTCGCTGCCTATGTCAGTCATCGTGCAGGTTGTAGAGAAATTCGTACGCGAGCTTGAACAGGCCCTAGCTGGACGTAAGGTCACCTTCGATGTAAGCGCAGAAGTTAAGGAATGGTTGGCTCGTAAGGGCTTTGACCCTGTATTTGGGGCCCGGCCGATGGCGCGCTTAATACAGCGTGAACTTAAAGATCCGTTAGCTGATGAGATACTTTTTGGTAAGCTGCGCGAGGGAGGCAATGTGCGGGTGACGCTGAAGGGTGAGGCTTTGGCGTTTGATGTTGAGGCGTAATTAGGCCGCTTCTTCTGAGCTTTCGCCTGTAAAATCCTCGGCCTTCACTGCCGTAAATTCAAATCGCTTGGTGTCGTAGTTAAAACCCTGCAGCTTCACCGCCAGTATCTCATCGACTGCCCGATCGGTAGCTGTGCCATCTCTTACAACTCCCCAGTGAGAGAATCCGGGCACGTCGATAAAGCATTCAGTGTCGGTGCGCTTTGTTACCATTCCAAAGGTGATGTTGTCAGCGTCCAAGAGGTGACCCTCGAGCATTTCATACAAGTTGAGCTTGTAGTAGCGCTCATCGAGGGCCCACTCCCGGTCATTCATGGCATTAGCACAATCGGCGACGTAGTCCGCCGTCAGACCACTACATTTGCGGTCGTGTGCATCGAGTTGGTACTGGTTAATTAGTCCTGAATAATCCCGGGCCTTAAGCTCCATGTAGGCTTCAGGGAGTCCAAGCCCGTAATGCTCTCCGGGCTGTGCAGAGAAGTGTGAGTGAATAAGAAACGTGTCGAGTAGTTGATTGGCGAGTGAGCGCGCTCGGTGAGAGGTCTTCTGCTCAAGCTCTTTTAAGATATTAGTAAACGTTTGTGGGCTTCGGAGGTCATCTTCAGTGACTGTCATTTGTAGCTCCGCTAGCTCGGCGCATAAGCGGTTAGCTGTTTCAGTCGACGGTCGTTGGTGAACTCGGTATATAGAGGGAAGTCCCGTTTTTTCAATCATGAAGCGGGCAAGGTGATGTTTTGCCCGAATCATGCTCTCTGCAACGATCTTGGTGAGAGGTCCCTCGCCATCGATGCGCACGATGGAGGTTTTTGATTTTCGGTATTGCTCCAAGATATTTGCTACTTCAGAAAGTGCTACAAAGTTAGCAGCACGCGGATGTCCTTCTTGCTCACGGTAGGCAAATGAAGGGTCGAAGTTTCCGTGGTTTCTTACTAAAGCGCGGATAATCTTTGGCTGAACAGTGTCCACTCGACCTGAGGGATCAATCTTTATCTCGGTTTCGATTACCCACGCTGGGCGAGTCTCGTTAAGGCTAAAGGATCCAAATCCGTGGAAGAGCTCTTCGCCGAGCGGCGAAATCGCTCGCCGTCTACCGTAGGTAGTACGCGCCACACGTTTGGCATAGTCGTCGCGGCGGTCGCCAGGAGTGATGTAATCAGTTACGTCGACGATTGCTACCCAGAGAACGTAGTGATTGGCGCTCCTCTTTTCAGCGTGCAGAAGATCTTCGCGGTCTATAGTGCCTTCGCGGTCGATTGCAACGAAAGGAATGTGTTCGAGTGATATGCGGCGTGGCAAGTCTGGCCGAGGCGCCACTACGCGTGGAGGTGGTGAGCCACACAGCTCTTTTATCATCGATTGAATCACCGGAACGTCGCTCTTAGTGATTAGCTGCTGCGAGCGGAATTTGTGGCGAATCTGGTTCCACGCTGTGTACGCGGTGCTTGTGCGGTGAACTACAAGATCAGCAGTTGGGTGACGCTGTTCGATGTCTCTGCGCCATGCTGCAAGTTTTGGTTCAAGCTCTTCTGGAACGTACAGCTTAAGAACTACGAGATCGCGTGTCGCTCCTTTGCCATTTCGCTTGCTCTCACCGCGTTTGGACGGAGGGGCTATCTGGTAGTGCAAGATGCGGTGCGATTCCAGCCCTGTTGGAATCGATGTTCTGATATCTTCAAGCAGCGAGAGAGGCTTTGGGGTCAGCTTTATCGGCGGCAGCGTAAGTGAGGCAGTACTTTGGAAGAGGTCATCAGGAGAGGGGGTTACAGCCGGTAGGGTCGTTAGCGTAGGGGCTATCGGCTCGCTTGGCGCAACACTCTGCTGTTCCCTATCGGGGGTGGCGGGGGTAGCTTTCTGTAACTCTGCGTCTGGATTCAGCATCCTTTACTTACTAGTATACACGAGGCGTGAGATTAGCGGCACTACTTTTGATGCCTTGTGGACCTGACGCCTTGTGGATTAGGGGTGTTAGAAACACTAGTTTTATGGACGAACATCAACCTTATAACGAAGAACTCGACCGCGCGCTTGAAGCTTTTGTAAGCTCATCTCGGTTTAACTTTCTCAAAAGGCTTCAAATCGGCCGGCTTATCGGGGGAGATGCTGACTCACTCGGGCAACTCGCTGACCTTACTTTTGAGGCGCTTGTTCAGCTTGGTACCGATAAGTTGCAGGCGCTCTCTGTTGTGCAGAAACGAGTCCTCGTTTCTACTCTTTTCGCTCTGAGCGAGGGTGGCTCAAACGGAGCTAGCGGGGATGATGAGTCAGAGAAGCCAGCTATTAACAGCGTGCAGGCAGAGATTGACCTTCGAGAGAAGATACGCGCGCTAGAAGCGCACCCAGAGTTCCAGGCCAATAAAAATCAAAAATTAGGCGCATTTTGGGATCCGGAATGGGAGCGAGCCCCTTTTGAAGAGGCGTTTACGTTAGCGCAACTCGTTACCATGGATCTATCAACGTTACAGAAGAAGCGCTCGGTTGGCCCCTCGCGGGTCGTATTATTGACGCAAGCTGTGGAGCGCATTGTGGCCTCGTTATCTGGGGTAAACCTTGAGAGCGCATCAAAGAAAGGTGGGAGGTCGAAAGCTGCGGCTTCAAGCAGCTCACCACGTTCGGTTGCCCTCCCAGTTGAGGAGCCGCGCCTACACCCGTGGATGCTTGAATCAAGCGCCTTTTCTATAGCGGAAGTGGCTTTGCTTGAGCACCTGCTTGAGTGTATCGCACGTCCTGAAATTGTGCACTCAATCCGTGGGCCGCTCGTGTCGTCTCTCGCTGCCATATTCTCAGCGAGCGATATCATCCTTGTTGCACAACTTGAAGAGCCGCC
>JBIIHY010000134.1:0-7860 GCA_044235305.1 Bdellovibrionota bacterium | reverse complement strand
TAAGCTCCAGCTTCCGTCTGTGTTCTTTGTTGCGTGCGTCTTGATAGATGCCGCATCAGAGCCAGCGCCTGATTCAGTCAAACAGAACGCAGCTATAAGCTCACCCGTCGCTAAGCGAGGAAGGTATTTGCGCTTCTGCTCTTCGGTTCCGAACAGGAGCAGCGCTTTAAGGCCAATTGAGCTGTGAGCGCCGATGGTGAGAGATGTTGAAGCATCGTAGCGGCTCGTTTGCTGGAGGACGCGGGAGTAGGCAGAATTTGAAAGCCCGAGCCCATCAAACTCTGTTGGGATGATAAGCGAAAAAAGTCCAAGGGACTTTAGCTCCTCAACGTATTCATCAGACTGGTGACCCTCTTCATCAAAACCGCGATAGAGCGCACTCTTTGACTCCATGAAACGGTTGATGGACTCAAGGACCATCTGTAACGTCTCGCGCTCCTCGCCGCGGATAGTTGGAAAGGGAGCGAGCGGTTGTTGAACAATACGACCGAGAAAGAGCGCTTTGGCGGGGCTTTCAAATAAAGCGGTTGTTGTTGTTTCTTCTGACATACTTGTGATTACCTTACCGAACCTTTGTTAGAAAACTCTTTACTTTTTCAAATGCCGCCCCGCGCTGAGCTGGCGCACTGTGCCCGCCGCGCGCCCACATAACGGTAGCAGAAGACCACTGTTCCCGCAGGAGTGTAATTTGTTCACGCGGAACAAGATGATCTCCGCGACCTCCAACAACCAGAATTGACTCCTGCGGTGTTTTTGGATGACGCGCAAGTGGGCTGTGGTCGCTATAGAGGTCACGCAGGAAGGCTTTCGTTACTCCAGCCGCCGTGCCGTGGTATTCGGTCTGCGAGTCTTTAAGTAGGCGCCACGCCATGTCGCCCATCGATACGAGCGGCACCAAAAGTGCGAGCCTATCCACCCGATCAAGCGAACCCCACAGTGCAGCCACGTAAGCACCAAGGCTAAGGCCGACGCAAGAGATTGAATCAGAGCCGCGATTCTTTAGGTAGGCTGCCAAGGTCCTTAAGTCATGCACTGCGTGAGCCATCGCCATGCAGGTCCTAACGGCGTCAGCGCTTGGAAAGAGCGGTACCCCACTGGTAGCTGCCTGGGGCGTTCGTCTCCCGTGAAACGGAAGCTCAACCAGGGCCACGTTACAGCCCAGGGTGAAAAAGAGTCCTGGAACGAACGCAAGAGAGTTCACGCGCTGGTCGCCCATGGTCCAGCCGTGCACTGCCACTATCGTTGGTCGCCCAGGGCTCTGTTCGTGATGCTCCCAGAAGCGTACATGGAGCACCTGATTTTCGGGGGCGGTCGACACGTAACAGAGGTCGTGGTCAATCGTTCTCTTCGGGAACATTGACTGAAAGTGGAGGTCTTTAACCTCACCGTCTGGGAAACCGTGGATGGGGGTAACTAAGGGTGTAGGCACCGCTGGTTGCTCGGAGAAGAGCTCGTCGACTATGCCCTCTCGACGCATCGAAAGGAGCCGCTCGTGGCTACTAAGCAGCGTATCGAGGGTAAGACTTGGCGCAAAAGACTCAATCGAAACCGACTGCAAGCTGCGCCCAAGTCGGGAAACGAGGCGGTGTAACCCCTCCCCGCCTATTACGGTTAGCCGCTCAACATCGCTTAAACGTGAATCGGTTCGGCCATTTAGCACGCAGTACTCGCTGCGATGGAGTTCAGAGACCTTGGTCACGTTTAGGTACCTACGAGAGCTAACCTACTACAATTATAAGATGTATCGGGTAGGCAGTTCGATTTATTGAGGAACGGGGGTTGTTTTGGCCGTAGGTTTTAATCCTCGGAACCCAGGATCGTCTCGGCGTAAATAGCCGGTGCTGGCTCGGCGTAGAGGTCTCGAAGCCGCTGATGGCTACAGGGTGTTGTAACCGGGCGCACTACCTTGAGGTCTGTTTTAGCCCGACATAGCTGAGAGAGCTCGGCGCGCGCTGCTTGCAGTCGTTTGCTGTCTACATCGGTGTTTCGGCGTGGGCGGGTATAAGCGAGGGTGAGAGATGGCTTGGGGCGGGCAGCCGTGTCTCCGTTACTGGTAGGCCGAGCGCACTCATCCCTGCCCTCATCCGCTGAGAGGTCAGCCACTAGGATATTGTGCTGCTGTACCTTTGCCTGGGCCATTAAGCATCGCCTCCTGCGACGGTCTACTCTGTCGGAAGAGGTTATGCCAAAAGGTCGGTTGGGTGTGCGATAAGGTAGGTAACAAGCTGATTTGACGAGACCGAACCTCTTCTAGTACGAGTTAAATATTCCCGGATATCCCAATAATTAATCGGAATCGAGCCGCTCAGAGCTGTTGAGTAGCGCCTAAGATTAGGCGATCCTTCCACCCTGTCGGTGCGCCACACCCGGTGCCGTTTTTTGCTTCGTCAGTAAAGTGAGTATATTCTGTACGTCAAAAAGTCGAGACCTTGCACCAGCTACGGCTGCAGCTCTTCTGTCGCTGGCTCCGTTAAGTGTGCCTTCAGTTCTTGCGGACCAAAATCCTTTACTGTCTCTCAGTGAGACCACCTACCATTCTCAGCGACCGCAAGAGCAAATCTCATCGGCTGATATCCTTAGGTTACGTACATTCGTTGAGGTGGTTGCCTCGTGTGACCTTGCATGGCCATCAAGGGGATACAGGATGAGCGTACTAAAAGATTTCGAGAAGAACGGCACTCTGAATGAGCTCTCCCTTGCACCGACTGAACAGGCTGCGCTGATGCACGTCGCACGTTATGGGTGGGTTGCAGTTCAGCACTCACTCTCTGCAGCAAACCGTGTAGCAGAGCAGGGCGGCCCTGTCGCCGCTGAGGAGTTGTTTAGCCTCCTTCGTAACGCTGATAGCGTTGATAGAGCAGCCGCTGGCGTGGCTCTTCAAAGCCACCCCCCAGAGGCAGAGAGGTTGAGAGGGATTCGTCTCGTGTTACTACTCGCCGCGCACCGCGAGCTGATGGTTCCTGACAGCTTGGAGAAAGAGAAGAAGTATCTCCAGTCGGTTGATAGCGCAAAATGCACTGAGCTTAAGCTGCTTAGTGGCGGGCTACTGTTGAGTCGCCATTTTAAGGGATTAAATCCGGACCATTCTGCCGTGCTGGGCCTGATTAAAGGTCTAGCTCCAACGGTTACGGCGGAAGACCGCGAGCATATATCGTTCTTGCAGATGCTACCGCCGAGTGAATCAAAGTTAAGAGTTGTACCACTGGTGCTTGCCGCTTGTGGAGCGCTAGCTCTGATGTGGAAGTCTGGGAGAAAGGTCGATGGTGCCCAAAGGGGCTTATCGAATGCTACCGACTAAGTCCACTCAACTCGACAACTATACCCTGCGCTGAAACCTCAAGCTTTCTTACCCTCCCTGCAAGCTTGGGATCCGAGTTGATAAGCGACTCAAGCGCACCTTGAAACCATTCCTGGGCACCTTTAAGCGCCATATCTTCAAGGTTCCTATGTGCTAACGAGAGATCTGAAAGCTTTATGCGTGGTGTGCCATCAAGCATTGCAACTTCCGCGCGCAGGGCGCCGGTTGCGTAGCGGTCTAGTCGCTTACCGTGAATGACCTCAGCAAATCCAAGCGAGAGGTCACGGAGCTTAATTGAGAATTCAGCAGCGATCTTCGACTCACTAAGGGTAAGAGCAAGCCGCTCCCTTAGAGTTGTAGGAAACTGCCTGGCTGATGGAAGAGCAGCTATCTCATCAGCGGCAAAAGTAATCGTGACAGGGGAGCCATCCTCGTACCCGCGCAGCAGGTCGGCTAGTTTAGCCTCAACGCGCGCTAACACCTCAGGAGAGGCACTCTTTACGGGGACGGGGGTGAACTCTGGGACGGTGTAGTACTCAACCGATGCCTGGTGACGCCAGATAACAAAATATCCGATCCCCACAGTAAGGATAACGATAATCGAGAATGCTATCAGTAGGCCGTAACGAAGACAGCCAGGTTGGTTCGAGGATTCTTTACTAGTCACAGTTTGCTCTCTCTTACGATATCTCAAGTGCCGCTAAAAGCTCTTCTCGCGTCGGCACGGACTTCAGGTTACCACGCTCTTTCTCGTTTGTATCCCCCAGCACCGCAGCTTGAGACTTCTCCTTCCGGCGGAGAT
Organism: Bdellovibrionota bacterium; assembly: GCA_044235305.1. Taxonomy (GTDB): domain Bacteria; phylum Bdellovibrionota_C; class UBA2361; order UBA2361; family OMII01; genus OMII01. Next base: position 3,760 of record JBIIHY010000134.1, on the reverse strand, counting down.
TCCAGTGGATAATCTCATCCACCTTACAACTAAGGAGGGAGATGATGTTGACAGTACCTGTTTGCCCGATGCGGTGTATGCGGTCAACTGACTGCATCCAGTGCTCTGCGTTCCACGTTTTATCGATATAGACAGCAGTCTGCGCAGCCGTGAGTGTTATCCCCACCCCGCCTGCAGCCGGTACTGCAACGAGGATGCGTGGAGTATCAGTTGTTTGAAACGCGCGCACAGACGCTTCACGGTCTGCTGGGCTCACTTCGCCACTAAACTGTGCAGTGCCTAACTCTTTGTACCGCTCGGCTAACTCCCTCACGTTCCCGAGGTAGTTGGTCCAGATAACTAGCTTCTGCCCGTGCTCACGCACGATCTCGTTGACGATCTCGTCGAGCTCTAAGAACTTCGCTGGGTCGCCTTTCCACTCAGGGTCAATAAGACGTGGGTTAGATGCTACCTGTACGGCGCGTAGATACTCTTCGAGGATGTTTGTTATCTCGCGCACAAACTGTTCGCCACTGGTGGCTCGCATCCGCAGAATAAGCCCTTCCCGGATCTCATCGTAGCGTTTCCGTTGGTCACCGCTAAGTTCGACTTCACGCACCGAGAAGGTTTTTTCGGGCAGATCAACTACTGCCTCTTTTTTGCGCCGTAACATTACCTCGTGCACGCGCAGGATGCTCTCCTCTACCGCTGGTTCATTGAAGCTCTTTACCGCAAAATCGCTAAACTCGTTTCCAAGCTCTGCGACACTTGCCAGCCACTTATAGAAGCTCTTCCCAAACCGTTTGCCCCCATCGAGAAGGCGCATCTGGGCCCACAGGTCTGTGACATCTTTCGGGGTTGGGGTACCACTGAGGAGCACCCTGCGCTCAGCTTGTGGTGCTATGCCACTAAGGGCCTTAAAGGTCTTTGAGGTAGGGTTCTTCACCCGTTGTGACTCATCCAGGCAGAGAAGAGTTTTGCGTTCGTGTGCTAGGCGCTCAAGTTCTGGGGTAACATACGGAAGCCGCACCCCTTCATAGTTTACAATCAGCACCTGATGCTCGACTGAGCCAGAGGTAAGGAGCCGAAGTGCCCAGGCCTTATCCTCTTTGTCACCGGATAGGATCATCGCCTTTAAATCTGGAAACCACTGCGTTACTTCACGCGCCCAGTTGCGGGTAAGTGAGTTGGGGCAAACGACGAGAAGCTGTTCAAAGCGCTGTGCAGACTTTAATGCACAGAAATATGAGAGCACTGAAAGGGTCTTTCCAAGCCCCATATCGTCGCCTAAGAAAGCAGTTGGGGTGTTGAGCAGCCAACTAACCGCTACGCGTTGGTGCGGAAAGAGCCTGGCTGCAGCTTCAGTTGCAAGCCCCGGGATCGAATCAGCGGGGAAGTCTATGCTCTGCGTGTAGAACTCACAGCGGGTTCTAAGCTCTAGTCGCTCTGTTACATCTCTCTCTAGCGCAGCAAAGCTCTTAGACCGCGGTGGTTCGGGAGCACCGAGCACGGTGAGAGCATGTTCGATCTCCCTCACAAAAGTAGTAAGTTTTGAATCGGGAGCCTCAATAATTACCGAGGCCGAGGAGTCAGGCACATCTCCGTCTAGAACCTCAGCGGCTCTCGTTGCCGCCACAACTCGGCGGGAATCAGATGCTGGAAGATTTACGACAAGTCCGCCGCGACCTGAGGGGAGAATTCGCCATACAAGGGGTGGCTCAAGCACCTCGGCTGCAGTGTCATCGATTACTCCAGTCAGAGCTTCGGCTCGGTCTGAAATCTCGCTCCGCTTGACCTTTAGTACCTCCTCCACCTCGGTAGTAAGCCAGACAGGAAATGGAAGAGTCGCTCTACGTGCGGCAAAGGCCAGGAGCCCTAGCTCATCGATCTCAAAGGGCTTAGGAGCATTCTTTCTTGCGGCTTCAGGGAAAGCGAGCTTAAATTGCTCGAAAGTGAAGAAACACGGCCTAAAGCGGGCATCTGAGCCGGATACCATCGTAATAAATGGTGTGAGGAGTGCTGCTGAAAAGTTGTCTGCGCTGCGCGCCCCCGGGTCTTCTATGAGCTGAGCTCGTAGGTCACTTGAGGAGGCAAGCGCCTCTCCTGCCGTTAAATCGATTGCAAATGAGATGCCGTTGTCACGGAAGGTTTTAACGAGACCTCCTAGCTTCTCCACCGGTAACGAAAAGCACTGCTCAAAAGCTGCAAGCAGGGCCCCGTCGAATTTATTGAGGACCTTGAAGGCTTTTGAGTTTAAACGCGGGATAACCTTTAAGCGTCTCTTCTCGCTGTTCAACCGAATAACCACCTCAAAACCAAGTGCCCCAAGCGCTTGCTCAGGAACAGCAAACGGGTTTCTCTTAACGAGAGCCCTTGCTTCATCAACGGGAAGCACATCGTGTGCTGGAGGGCTTGCGACTCCTTGTAGGATATTCTTTTCGGGGAAATCTGAAGTCTGAAGTAGTGCTGAGAGACCAGTTAGAGGGATCGTCCAACTTTTATCCTCTGCATGGAAACGGTACCCTGGTATCTTTTTGATTACGGCGACCCGCTCCGGCGAATAGGTGAAATCCACCCGGACGCGTGCCCCCTCCTGCATAAAGGATGCAACGGGGCCACTTTCGCGCCGCCAGACAGGGATCCGTTTACCTTTTTTCTTTACCGCCATCGTTTGTATCCTGTCACAGAATGGGTTTTATCGGAATAAAGAGTGTGCTGGTGATAGAGTAATCGGGGTATCGCCGGTGGTGTTGCTTGCAAAGGTTACAGGAGGCGGATGGGCGCGGTTTTTGTTGCCGGGAAGCTGGAAGCTTCGCTTGATTGGTGTAGCGCAGGAATGTTTTAGCGGACCTGGAAGGTCCGCGGTCCAGGGTGGGGCTTTGCTTGAATGGTATAGCGCAGGAATGTCTAGCGGACCTGGAAGGTCCGGGTTTCAGGGTGGGGAGAGGTACGGCTACTATGGCTGTTTTGCATGGTCCAATTAACTTCTGTGCGACTCCTCCCTGGCTATGGTACAAGGCTAACCTATGGGCAGCCTTGAAATTTCACGCGTCTCTAAGAGCTTTGATTCGACTCCGGTGCTATCCGATATCTCGCTCTCAGTGAATGCTGGTGAGCTCTTTTTTATCCTCGGACCCTCTGGGTGCGGAAAGTCGACGTTGCTCCGAATAATAGCTGGGCTTGAGAAACCTGATGCAGGCACGGTGTGCCTCAACGGAGCTGACCTTAACCCGATGCCCCCCAACAGACGTGGCATTGGGATGGTTTTTCAGAGCTATGCTCTCTGGCCACATATGACAGTGGCGAGAAACGTGGGATTTGGGCTTGAAACTTCTAAGCTCTCTAGATCAGAGCAGAGAGCGCGAGTGGCTGAAGTGCTAGCCCTTGTGCGGCTTGAGGGGCTTGAGGAGCGGTATCCGCATGAGCTTTCAGGTGGACAGCAACAACGTGTTTCTCTTGCGCGAGCGCTTGCTGTCAGGCCAGCGCTGTTGCTGCTTGATGAGCCGCTTTCGAATGTTGATCCTGGGCTTCGGGCTGATGTGCGAAGTGAGATCAGAAGACTTCAACGAGCAACTGGGATGACGATGGTCTATGTAACCCACGACCAAGAAGATGCGCTGACCATGGCATCACGGATAGCGCTGCTCCGTAAAGGGCAGGTTGAGCAGGTTGGTACACCGCGTGAGCTGTACGACGCCCCGAAGAGTAGCTTTTGCGCTCAGTTTTTGGGGGATACGAACCTTCTTCAGTGCACGATGGAGTTGGCAGGGAGTAATCATGC
>JBIIHY010000133.1:0-7928 GCA_044235305.1 Bdellovibrionota bacterium | reverse complement strand
ACCTTCCTTTTCGATAATCCCAACAGCCAGGTGTCACCGGTTAGCCCATACTCGCCAAGTGCCCGATTAAGGTCAGAGTACCGTATACGCCCCTGCTCAAAGAAATCCTGGTAGGTAGACTCAGGTAATGCAGACTGGGCTCCGTAAAGGTCCGCTGCGGCATCGAGTCCATCGAAGAACTCATACCCTTCGAATTGATGAAGGGTATTGTGGTGCACGAAGGTCTTTATCGGACCCTGACACGGAAGAAAGTGAGCTATATCGTGAATAATATTGTGCAGCTCGCGCAACGAACCGTGTTCGTTGGCGGTAGAACTATCGCTTGTCATCGTAATTACCCTCTAACCAGAGCTTGTCGTGGATGAACGTCTGATACAATGCGCCTGCACGCAGCACTGTGCTCGCTTACAGGGGTTAAGCGCTCTAGGCCTTTGAGGATAACCTTCCGTCCCGCCTCAGCATACTCACGCTCAACAGTGCGGATTTCATGCATGAAGGTATGATCAACGAGAGCGGCATCAGAGAAATCGATCTCAAGATCACCAAACCGGACGGCTTCAACCGCTCTCTTAAAACTAATGAGCCCTATAAACGTGCACGACGGGGGCAGGTGAATTGAAGTCAGTGACTCAGAAACCTGACGACCTTGACCGACTGGAACAAACAAGCTCCTCAGTGGTGAGCCCATTACAACGCAACAGATGCCTTGAACAAGCACCCCTACTCCGATCCCCACTAGCAAGTCCGTAAACAGGGTAGCGAATATTGTTGAGGCAAAAACGATAAGCTGCTCCTGTCCCTTCTCTCGACACTTCTTGAAGTTACAAGGTGCCGCCAGTCGGTACCCAGTCACACACAAAACTCCCGCTAAAGCAGCGATAGGAACAAGGTGAATAAGGTCTGCCAAAGCTACAGCAAATAAGAGCAAAAACGCCCCGTGCATAAAGTTCGACCAACGAGTCTTAGCTCCGTAGGAAACGTTAGCGTACGATCGCACCACCTCCGAAATCATCGGAAGACCACCGATAAACGAGAGCACAAAATTTCCAACTCCAACCGCCATTAAGTCACGATTTAAGTCGGACTTACGCTTGTGCGGGTCAATACCGTCAACAGCTTTCACGGTCAACAACGACTCGATTGAGCCGATCAGAGCAAACATGATGATGAACTGGACTGAAGTTAGCGAAAATATCTGCGAGAAATCCGGGAAGGTTATCCCTTTGACGAAATTACTCGGCAAATTCACCAAAACCCTCTCATCCACTGCGTATTCCATCGCGTACCAGGTGTACTTATGAGGATTCGCAAAATCAAACGAGAGGCAGAAGGTAATCCCCGCCAGAACTGCAAGTAGTGGCCCAGGAAAATAGCGCGAGATTCGTCCAAAAATAACCGGTGCAAGCACCACGATAAGAACACTCGTTACGCCCACCAGCGCCACCTGCGGATTCATAACAACGAGCGAATGTGGAATCTCAAGCAGCAGATCAATCGGATCCTTGGATAGTGGTTTAACTCCCAGAAGTGGATGGATCTGTTTAGAGAAGATAATAATTCCAATTGAAGCGAGCATTCCATGAACAGCAGAGGCGGGAAAGAAATCTCCAAACCGTCCAAGCTTAGCCAGCGCAAACAGAATCTGAAGCGCTGCCGCTACAGCAAGCACTGCCAACGTACAGCGGTACCCGTAGAAATCATCCCCTTTCCCAAGCACTTCGACCGCGGCTACTGCAATAGCAATCAACCCCGCTGCCGGGCCCTTAATTGAGAGTCGCGAACCGCACAACGGAGCTACGACTAAGCCGCCGACAATCGCTGTGATAAGCCCACCGAATGCCGGGAACTTACTCGCCATCGCGATTCCGAGGCAGAGCGGGAGCGCTATGAGGGAGACTAATAACCCTGTCGTGAGGTCATTTCTGAAGTTCTCTTGTAAACCTCTTAGGTTGTCCGATGGAACGATTGGTGAGTGTGATGTTGTGCAGGTACTATGAGGCGTATAAGCCGCCTTTTGAGAGGACATCTGTAAGGCACTCCTAAACTGTAACTATCAGAACTAATAAATAAATTTATCAGGCCTTAAGTCGAGTCTAGTCGTTCGCTTTGCAGGCTATGGCTCGGCTGGGTCGATTTTCCCAAAGGGTACGCCTGAGGTAATTCTTAGTCAACCCCCCCGAGCGCATCGATATGATCCCCTCTTAGGTAGGGTTGGGCGGGCTAGGTGCTTATATTGAACAGGGTTTTTTGGTCTCCCCTACCCCTTACGACCGATCCCCCGAAACACTTCGATGAGGCTCGCCATGTCGGATGGAATCGGAGCCTGGTAAGAGCTGCGCTTGTTAGTAATAGGATGGGTGAACGACAGCGTCTGCGCGTGAAGGGCTTGACGACCGAAAGTGCGTGCCGCCTCACGCAGCGCTGCTGGAAGATTAGAGAAGTCTCCGTAGGTAGTATCACCGATGACCGGCGAGCCAACAGAATTTAAGTGCACACGGATCTGATGTGTGCGCCCAGTTTCAAGCCTGCACTCAAGCAGTGTGCCGTACGGGAACCGTTCAAGCACCATCCATTTGGTCACCGCTGGCTTCCCTCGCTCTGAGATAGCCATTACCTTTCTATCTTTCTCGTTACGACCAACAGCTGCACTGATTATCCCCTCATCGCTTTTCTGTATAGCACGTGCTGCCCGCGGAGTAGAGAAAGCAAGTGCTACATACGAGCGCTCAATACTTCGCTCGGCAAACTGTTGCGAGAGCGCAGCAAGCACCGGAGTAGACTTAGCTACAACAACCACACCAGTTGTATCTTTATCAAGACGGTGCACAATTCCTGGCCTAGAGGCTTCTCCGACCCGCTTCTGCTTGGGGCCAACGTGAGCAACGATTGCATTCGCTAACGTGTGCGATGAATTCCCGGCGCCAGGGTGCATCGAGAGGCCGTGTGGCTTATTAACAACTAGGAGGTGCTCATCTTCAAAGAGAACATCGAGAGAAAGCTCAAGCGGAGAAAGGTGCGAAGGCGCAGGTGGTGGCGCCAGGACTTCAATGCTCTGTCCGCGCGACACTTTTCTGCCAGCTTTTGCTACAACGCTACCATCGACTAGCACGCACCCCTGCTCTATTAAGCGCTCTGCTTGCGCGCGTGAAAGCGAAAGCTGTGCACCAAACAGAGCAACAACCACCCTATCGAGGCGCTCGCCCTCCCCTTCGTAGCGTGCTTTGTGTTGAACTGGTGCCTTACTCATCGCCCAACAATTCCCGTGCTGCGTCGATATCGCTTTTTATCTGTGCCCCCAGCTCCTCAACTGAAGCGAAACGCTTCTCTTCTCTTAAAAATGCAAGAAACGTTATTACGAGTCGCTTTGAGTAAAGGCTCTGCGACGGGAAATCAAGGATGTGCACTTCAAGACGCTCCCCTGAGCCGCTGAATGTTGGCCGCACGCCCACATTCGCAACCGCTTTGTAGGTCACTCCCTGCACAACAACCCGACACGCATACACGCCGCGCTTAGGAACCAACCTGCCACCAAAGGCAACATTTGCTGTTGGAAATCCAAGCTGTGCTCCCCGTTTATCTCCGTGACCAACACGGGCAGAGATGGTGTATGGTTCACCTAACAGCACTGAAGCTTGCTCCATCTCACCTGCGGCTAGCAGTGTTCGAATAGTTCGAGAGCTAGGACGCACCCCATCGATCTGAAGCTGCGGTACAACCTCGAGTCGGATGTTGTAGGCTGGAAGCTCACTCTTTAGAAACTGAAGATTCCCTTCCCGTCCCTTTCCAATTGCTACATCCTCGCCAACAACGAGCACCTTGATAGCCAGCCGTTTAACCAGCACCTCTTCTATAAATTGTCGCGCCGTCATTTGCGCCACAGCGCGCGTGAAGTGAATCAGATAGAGCAAAGAGACACCGAGCCCTCCGAAGCGCTCTGCTTTCTCTCTAATGGTTGAGATTGGCATCGGCTCTGAGCTACCAGTCAGGACTTTTATCGGATGGGGATAGAATGTAATAACCGCCGAAGGCGCGCCGTGACCGTGCGCCTTCAGAGCACGCACAAGGTGTTCGTGCCCAAGGTGCACACCATCGAAATTTCCCACTGTAGCAACACCACCCTGTAACTCAGGAGGAATGTTACCGGGATAGCGAACGAGAACCGATCGCACATGGGTTGTCATACACCGGCCTTATACAACGAAAAGGTATCGCTTTGTGCCGAAGCACAGCGGGCAACTACTTTAATTTTGCGCGCGCCTCACTCGCCTCAGAAGAGCGCGGATAATCCTCCACCAGCTTCTTCAAGCTATCGCGTGCTGCTTTCTTATCACCGAGCCGAGTGAAAACAGCCGCCTGCCGTAGCAAGCTTAATGGTGCTCGCGGGCTCTTTGGATTTCGCGAGGCAACCTGGAAGTAAGACCTCAGGGCCTCTTTATCTTCTCCTAAACCATCATACGCCACACCCTGCCAGAAAATAATCACGCCCACTTTATCGGGCTCGGCCAAAGTCGTTTCAGCATTTCGAAAAAATGTAAGCGCATCAGCAAACTTCCCATCACGCAGGCTCGCTAATCCATCGGTGAAAAGCTGCGCGCTCTCCCCTGAAAGCGACCGACCAACTGCCTCATCTGCCTCAAGCGCATCCGCCGGAACAACGGAAGGAGGCGGTACACGCCGACGCAGCGATGAGAGGTCCTCTCGCAACGCAGAGAGGTCTGTTCCTAACCTCTTATTCTGAGAGAACTCCAACTCCTCCACTCGGCCCGAGAGCTGTCGAACCTGACTATCGAGCGAGTTGATCGTTTCGGTTTGTTCTGCTTGAAATGAGCGCAGGTCATTTAAACTACGCTCCAGGCGGGTGACCTGTTGCTTTAAATCCTGGGTTGCACAGCCAGAGAGGAGTAGCAATACGACGAGGGAAGAAGATATTCGAGACATAGCAGTCATACAAAAAAACAAGACCTTAGGACGAGCCTTAATGACTTGTCCTAAGGTCCATATAGAACTCCGGTCAAATGACCGCAAGTCTTTAGTTGATCTTAGTCAACCTTGAAGTGGTCACGACGATTCTTCGCCCATGCCTCTTCATTGTGGCGAGGATCTACTGGGAGCTCCTCTCCGTAGCTTACTGTGCTGATTCGCGAAGCATCGATACCAAGGGTACGGAGCTGGTCAGCAGCAGCACGAGCACGGTTTGATCCGAGCACCATGTTGTACTCGTTCGTTCCACGCTCATCGCAGTGTCCTTCTACCTGAACCTTCTTATCTGCATTTGCCTTTAACCACTCAGCGTTTGCAGCAAGGATCTCTTTAGCAGAGCTATCGAGCTTGTATGAGTCGAAAGCAAAGTTGATATCCTTAAGCGGACCATCTGTTGAAACTGTAGGGATGTTTGCATCGCCACCTGGGGCTGTACGGCAGGAACATCCTGTTGCCACAACAGCGATAACACAAACTGCTAAAACTTTAAGACCACGCATGTCTATTACCTCCACGTATTAATCAAATCCTTCTGAAGAGCCTCACAGGGTAGTCAACTGTTTGGGACTAGCCCAGCTACCTCTACTCCCTGAACCGCTCTTCACTCCGAGACACCATCGACACTAGACGTACCGAATACCACGCGAGGCAATTAGTTGACATGACGCAGGCAAACCCGGCTCATGCAAATTTCTCTCGTCTGGTCTTCGAAACGTTAGATACTTCCGACGCCCCGCTTACCCTAAAGGAGTGCTGCAGACTTACGCCACCGAGAACTACAACGACCTACGTTAAACGCACATCAGTTCCCACACCCTTTTCGGAGTACTGCCCTTTGATACTCGACAAACCCTTTTCTTGCAAGAAGTTAAGAGCTGCTTATTGATAACTTCTTGGGGAAGTTATCGGTCAAGGAACCTTGGCATCTGAGCTATTATTGCGGCATAGGTCCCCAGGCGGGCTCAAAATCGCCCCCTCTACCCTTGGTGATCTGCTTAATACTAGTACCGTCGGTGCGCATAATCGCAATGCTGTACCCACCGCCGAAATAGGTCGATGAGAACACCAAATACCGCCCATCAGGGGAGAATTCGGGGTCCTCGTTGCTACCGGCGCTCGTTAATTGAACAGCGTTTGATCCATCGGGGTCACTTACAAACATCTGAAAATTACCGTCTGCACGACACACAAAGGCTATTTTGTCGCCTTTCGGGGACCAGGCTGGCGAAGTGCAGTAGTTCGAGGAGACGAAGCTCACGCGGCGCGCACCCTCCCCGTTTGCCCCCATGATATATATCTGCGGGCCGCCGCCTCTATTGGAGCAGAACGCCACCTGAGAACCGTCTGGCGAGGGAACCGGGGATACATCGATAGCTCGATTGGCAGGAGTTAACTTGCGCGCCACTCGCCCGTCTCCATTGAGAAGGATGATATCGCTATCACTCCCCTCAGTGCGCGAGGTGAGGATCTGAGTTGGATTAAGGAAGTGAGAGCCGATCTCAAGCTCAGAGGTGCGGGTAAGCTGCCTTGAGGTCTTAGTTGCCACATCCAAGATAAAGAGATCAGGAACCCTATTTCTGAAAGAGGTGTATACCAGGCGCGTTCCTGTTGGATCCCACGCTGAGGAGAGCGCAAGCCCCTTCTCCGACGTGAGCTGTCGCAGGTTACTGCCATCCATCTCCATTACAAAGAGGTCTTTAAAACGGCCAATCCGGGATGAGAACGCTATCTGCGAGCCGAACACCCCTGCCTCACCCGTGTAATGCTTAAGGATCTCATTTGCAAAACGGTGCGCGATCATACGCGACTGAGTAGCATCGCCAGAGTACTCCTTCGCTAATACGATCTGCTGCTTCTGAACGTCAAGAAGATAGAGCCGCGCTACTATGCGATTCTCGACCACCTCGATGCTACCCTTTACGAGCCCTTCAGTCCCGAGCACGCTCCAATCCGAAAATGTAGTTCCCTCAGGCGGAATGCACCGGGCGCTATTCTCAATGTAACTTTGCGGGTTTTGAACCTCGAAGAAGCCTGAGATATCGAGATCTTTCCGGATAACCGAAGGGATCTCAGCAGCAGAACCAGAATCTGCCTCAGCTCCACAGAGGGTCGGCGCAGCGATCGGAATCAGCTTACCGGCACCACGCACGTAGAGATCGGTTTGGGCGGAGCATTCGACAGCTCTACCAAACGTAGTCAGCACAAGAACTGCACAGCTAGCTACAACGGAGGTTACAGCAGGCTTTGCCAAGAGATTTTTCGGTAAAAAACGTTGCATCAGATATTCTCACTCCACGAGAGACCATCCCAAGAAAGATAAGGTGTCTCCATGAGGAACAAAATGCCCCATACAGCGAGGTTTCGCAACGTGCTTAGAGGGGAGTTGCAAGGATTTACTTGTGTCAAAGCTACACGAGCTCCTCTGAGCTTACTGCCCACTTTGTGCGCAGAAGTAGTATGAGGCCCCCAATATGGGTAGCGCGTCACTCACAAGTAGATGTTCCTTAGGAGCCTTGGCGTAGTTGGGCAGGTTCCGCCTACTATTACTATGTTCATCGATGCCTCTCATGCTATGGTTCGGCAATCTCACCACACCCTCGCCGTGAGCTTGCCGAACAAGAGAATTATCCGTTTTTTTAGTCGAAAATTCCCAAGACTGAGTTAAGATGAGGCGCTTCGCTGCTAGGAGGGCTATGGCGATGCAAAAACAAAAGGATTTCTGAATGGAAGCAACCGCTGCATCGGCCGGTAAGCAAGAACATGTTGACTCGTTCGACGAGAATTTTAAATTTCTTGGGGCGATGACGAGAGACCTTGCGCACGCTCAAGGAGCATGGCACCAGGCTGTGCACTGCTGGGTCGTAAATGCGTCTTCTGAGCCTTCTTTGCTGTTTCAACTCCGATCTCCGCAAACGAATTTCTTCCCTAGTCGACTCGATATTACGGCA
>JBIIHY010000132.1:0-7980 GCA_044235305.1 Bdellovibrionota bacterium | reverse complement strand
TCAGGGTCAGAACCTGACGTGCTGCCATTGCACCACGGGCGAACAATCTACATTCAGAAATGACAAAGCTCGACACTCTATCACGCGGCTCCCTTTCGTTCAATGCGGGAGCCCCTGCGCACAATTATACTCCAAACCTAGCCGATCTATGCAGGCCTGTCGTTATGGAAGTTCCGCTCAAGGCCTTAATGAGTCGCCATCCCGGTGTACTTATACAATCTAACCCTCTGTTTTAAGGGACAAATAGCCTTTTTTCGACTATTAAACTTAGGCGCCTGCTCAAACGAGAAGAAAATTCAGGATGCATTCTGTGGGGCCCGTTTAGTTGAATCGCTTTTTCAGCCGTGCTAGGGTCTCTAGGACGTTTGTATGTGGCCCCATCGTCTAGCGGTCTAGGACGCTGGCCTCTCACGCCGGAAACATGGGTTCGAGTCCCATTGGGGTCACCAATACATTCATCTCTTCCCCCCTCGACCAAGTACATGACGGTTATGAACACGACAGCGCCGGCTCAAAACGGGAACTCATTCGAATTAAAAGTTGGACTAGCACGCATGCTGTGCAACGGCGTCATTATGGACGTCATCGACGTTGAACAAGCTAGAATAGCAGAGGACGCGGGGGCTGTAGCTGTCATGGCGCTTGAACGCGTCCCCTCAGATATTCGCAAAGAAGGCGGCGTTGCCCGCATGAGTGATCCTCAGATGATTGAGGACATCAAGAAAGCAGTCAGCATCCCCGTAATGGCTAAAGTTCGTATCGGGCACCTCGCAGAGGCTCAGATCCTTGAGGCTATCGGTATCGATTTTATTGATGAGTCAGAAGTTCTGACCCCTGCCGATCCTCACTATCACGTCGACAAGCACCCGTTTAAGACCCCTTTCGTGTGCGGAGCAACATATCTCGGCGAAGCGCTCAGACGAATTCACGAAGGTGCTGCGATGATCAGAACCAAGGGTGAAGCCGGAACTGGGAATATCATTGAAGCTGTACGACACCTCCGTGAAGTTCGCAAAAACATCGACGAGCTCGCTACCATGTCGCCTGAACAGCTCAACGCAAGAGCTTTGGAATACCGAGTGCCGGTTGAGCTTCTACTCCAGGTCCGTGAGCTGAAAGGGCTGCCCGTTCCCAACTTCGCAGCCGGAGGTGTTGCAACACCAGCAGACGCAGCTCTGTGCCGACAACTTGGAGCAGAGTCAGTATTCGTTGGGTCGGGAATATTCAAATCTGAGAACCCCCTAAAGCTCGGAAAAGCTGTAGTTGAGGCAACCTGCTTCTACAACGACCCGAAGAAACTTCTCGACGTGTCGAGAAATCTTGGGAAAGCGATGCCAGGGCTTGAGATCACAAAGATACCTTCAGAAAACCTACTTGCAAACCGAGGATGGTAGCGACGCAACCTACTGTAGGAATCCTCGGCTATCAGGGGTGCATAGAACCTCACGAAGCTATCTACGCAAAGCTTGGAGTACCGACCTTAAGGGTAAGAACCCCTGAAGACCTCTCGCGCAGTGATAGGCTAATACTCCCAGGAGGCGAGAGCACTACGATGCTGCGCTTTATCAAGCTCTACGAAATGCTTGAGCCCCTCAGGGAATTCTCAAAGCAGAGACCGACCTGGGGCATCTGCGCAGGTTCGATACTCTTAGCTTCGGAGGTACACCATCCGTCGCAGGTCTCGCTTGGAGCGATTGATATAGTTGCCCACCGGAACTTTTATGGCTCACAGATTGATTCCTTTATAACTCCCTTGCAGGTAGACCTGCTGGATACCCCAGTAGAAGCGCATTTTATCAGGGCCCCCCTACTCTCTGCGCGCGAAGTGCGAAGCCACCAGGCGCCACTTAAAGTACTCGCCACATTCAAAAATCAACCGGTATTCTTCTCCCAAGGGCTAGTATGGGCGTGCTCCTTTCACGTTGAGCTTGGACCTGATACCAGACTCCACCAAGCCTTCGCGGATTTATAATCCCGTCGCAACAGCTGTTTTCCTGCAACCTGTCCCCAGCTAGGCCATACCTGTATCGAAAGGGCTAGGCTCGATTCACCCCCAGGCAAAGGGGCTGCAAGAAGCAGCACAACTATGGGTCAATCGTTCAATGTTTTTAGGTTGCCCTCTCCTTTGTATCCTGGGGACACGTTAAAGCAGGTACGCAAATGAGTCTCTCGGAACAGTTACGCAAGGCGATTTTATCAAGCAAGAAAACAAGGTATGCCATCGCCGTTGGCTCAGGAATAGATCATGCTGTTCTGCGACGCTTTGTAAAGGGAGAGCGAGACATAAAGCTGAAAACGGCCGAAAGCCTGGCGGAGTACCTTGGACTGGAACTAGCGAAGAAGAAGAGCAAGAAGACGTAAGCTGCGGCGATGCACCAAGAAGCAGCGGTTTTAAGAAACTACTATGTCTCTAGCCGTGCCTTGATTGACTGAAACCAAAGGCTGAGTCTTCCACCGTCGATGCATCCAGAACCAACCTTCTGGAAACTCAGTAATCATGCGGCAATAGCGGTCTGATAGCCGCTGTGTAATTACACGCACCTTCTCATCGGCAGACAATGAACCGTCTTGATAAATATCCGAGCAGTCACACTCCTCGGCATCGATCTCGTAACGATCGCCACCTATGTACTTCATAGAAGCAACGAAGAGCGGTGCCTCAGTGCGCAGCGCAGCGAGCCCAACCGACTTTGTGGTCGCTGCACTCTCACCAAACCAATCAACAAATACCGCGTGGTTGCGCGTCACATTCTGATCAAAAAGCACAGCAACTGAGTTCCCCTTCAGGAGCACGTTGACCATCTCCTTAAAAGCCCCTTTACGGCTAATGATCTGGTTGCCACTGGCTTGTCGCAAACCGTTCCACCACCGGTCAAGTAGTGGCGAGCGAAATCTCCGCGCTACTGCAGAAAGCGGATACCCCATCACGCCAATAGCGTGCCCCATCAACTCAAAGCTCCCCAGGTGTCCCGTAGCGATGAGCACCCCACGCCCTTCGTGCGCACGAAGCCGATCAAGATAGCGCTGCAGATTTGGAAAAGTCACATGCTCACTAACCCATGCGTGATTGAGACGGGGGAGCCGAACCGTGTCAGCCGCAAGTCGACCGATCTCCGTTGCATGCTTGCGCTTTATTCCCTCTATCCAGTCAGGCGAAGCGGTTGGAAAGGCGCGCACAATGTTTTCATGCACCGCTCGAGATAATTTCGGAGAGCACACCAACACCAGGAGGTATATCCGAGCAAAGAGGCGCACACTCACCCCATGCGGGAGCAGAGAAACTGCCGCGTAGAGCGCTCGAACGAGCAGATACCCCACAAAAGAGACAAGCTGCTTCATAAGCTACCGAGCACCCCGCTTCTTCTTTGATGCACTCACCCGCACATGACGCTCAAAAGCGCGCAAGGTTGCTTCACTAACGTGATGCTCGATCCCCTCAGCATCGTTCTCGGCCGTGGCCCTGGCCACTCCGAGAGAAAGGAGGAACTCAAGAACAATTGAATGCCGGTGTGATACCTGTAAAGCGAGCTTCTCACCCGCACGGGTAAGAAATATCGCTCTATAACGCTGACGTTGCACCAGCCCCAGCTTCTGCAAGCGCGTAAGGGTGCGGGTCACGGTGACGTGCGTTACTCCGAGACGCTCTGCTATGTCTACTAGACGAGCTTCCCCCTGCTCCCGAAGTAGCTCTGAAATAACCTCTACATAATCCTCAGCAAGCTCGTGAGAGTGATCGTTCCTGGCTTTACGGTGACGTGCGGCGACATCACCCCTCGGAGCGGCAGACGACTTAGGCGTGGTCGAGGCTTTTGACCGAGCTACTGAACCACGGGGTGATGACATGCTGATTCTCCTTGACTGTAAAGCTCTGCCACAAGACAATTGTAGCAAATGATACAATTGTGTGCTAGCCGTACAATTTTAGTGCTTATGTCACTGGTGCTCGTGTGCACAGCACCACTCGCTCACTCAGCAACAGAACCTCCGAGGCTCATAGTAACTACTACATCGATCCTGGCCGATGCGGTTCGCTCCATAGCATCGCCTGAATCTACAGTCATCGCTCTGATGCGAGAAGGAACAGACCCCCACACGTATAAGGCATCCCCTGGAGACCTTCGAATTTTGTCTGATGCCTCCATCCTCTTTGTTAATGGACTACACCTCGAAGGGCGCTTGAGTGAAACTCTCGTAAAGCTTCAGAGGCGCATGAAGGTTCACACAGCTGCGGATGCCGTACGACGTGACAAACTGCGCGAGCTGGTCCCTGGAACGCAGGCCTTTGACCCACACATCTGGTTCGACCCTTCCCTGTGGGCTCTTGCTGTAGAAGGCATAGGAGCTGCCCTAGCACAGCTCGACCCTGAACGGGCCCCAGACTATAAACGTCGCACGAACGAATATACCTCTAAGCTTCTTGAGCTTCACACCTGGAGCGCGGCTCGGATTGCTACTATTCCGGCACAACGACGGATACTTATCACGGCCCACGATGCCTTCGGCTACTTCGGTCGAGCATACGACGTGAAGGTATTCGGAATTCAGGGGCTCAGCACTGAAAGTGAACCTACCATTCAAACCATAAATTCCCTGGTAAACCTCATAGTAACAGAGCGAGTTCCCGCCGTATTCATCGAATCGAGTGTATCTCCGCGAGCCGTGCGCGCACTACTTGAGGGAGCTCGCGCCCAGGGGGTCACAACACTTGAGGGCCCCCAACTCTTTAGTGATTCTCTCGGACCGCCAAACACAGACGCTGGGACCTACCTCGGTATGGTGCGGCACAACGTGGAGGCTATCACCACAGCACTTTCACGCGGGAGCGAACAATGACCCTACCAACTGGCTCAATCGAAGTTCACAACCTCACGGTGTCATACGGTGACAAACCGGTACTGTGGGACATCGACTTACTCTTACCCTCATCTCAGCTAATTGCCGTTATCGGCCCTAATGGGGCCGGGAAGTCGACCTTTCTGAGAGCTATTTTAGGGCTCGTTCCCATCACTCACGGTACGATAACCGTGCTACCTACCCGCTCCGTCATAGGGTACGTGCCTCAACGCGAGAGTGTAGACTGGGATTTTCCAGTAACGGCTCACGACGTGGTGCTTATGGGACGCTACCGAAAGCTTGGATGGTTTAGAAGACCCTCTTTAGCAGACCGAGAAAAAGCGCTCGCCTGTCTTGATGAACTCGGCATGGCCGACTTTGCGCATCGACAAATAGGACAGCTCTCCGGAGGTCAGCAACAACGAGTGTTCCTCGCTCGCGCGCTCGCACAAGAAGCAGACCTCTATCTTATGGATGAGCCGCTGGCTGGGGTCGATGCTGCAACGGAACAACAGATCTTGAAACTACTACGGAAACTAAAAGCAGAAGGTAAAACGATTGTGGTAGTTCACCACGATCTCCAAACTATCCGCGCCTACTTCGACTGGGTTGTGATGCTCAACCTGCGTGCAGTTACATCAGGTGCAACCTCTGAAGTCTTTACAGCAGAGAACCTCCAGAAAACGTACGGCGGCCGCCTGACCTTACTCGATCAGGTCGCCGAAGCAGTACGCACTGCTCATCCTCGACACGAACAGGATAGTAGTGAGGTGATTAAGTAAGATGGATATCGTCTCGGAGTTAACAACGAAAAACTCCCTCACGGTGATAGTCGGTCTGGCTCTACTCGGCTTGTGCTGTGGCGGGGTAGGCACATTCACTGTACTGCGTGGCCGTTCGCTCGTAAGTGACGCGCTGGCTCATGCAGCGCTTCCTGGGGTGTGCCTTGCCTATCTTATCACCGGCGAGCGAGATTTTGCCCCGCTTTTTCTCGGTGCCATCTGTGCGGGGCTAGTAAGCGTTTGGCTCCTCAACACCATCTGCCACCACTCCCGAATTAAGCAGGACGCAGCGATTGCGATTGTATTGAGCGTGATGTTTGGGCTTGGCATCTCCCTGTCGCGAATTATTCAAAACACATCACGCGGTAATCAAGCTGGGCTCGATGATTTCATCTTTGGTAATGCAGCAACCCTGCTCACAAGCGATGCCGTAGCTATCGGTATTATCGCTACGGTAACGCTTGCACTCATTACAGCCCTGCGGAAAGAGATAGCTCTCATCTGCTTCGACCGCGAATTCGCTCACACCATTGGTCGACCGGTACGCCGTATCGATTCGCTACTAACTCTGTGCATCTGCGCCTGTACTGCCGTCGCGCTACCTGCAGTTGGTGCAATATTGGTCGCAGCACTTCTTATCTTTCCGGCCTCTACTGCAAGGTTATGGACCACCAGAGTTACCACGATGATGCTATTTTCATCGCTGATCGGACTTATCGCCGCCGCTGGGGGAACAGCAGTTGGAATCATCGCCCCGCACCTACTCGGGGCTACTACTTTGGCGCTCCCCACAGGCCCCACAATCGTTCTCTTCTGTACACTCCTTTTTCTGCTCTCCTACCTTCTTGCACCCGCCTTGCGATTGCTTCGGGGAGGGGATAGATGAGCTTCACGCCAGATGAACTGTGGATGCTAGCAACGTGTGCCACATGCGCTGCCGCGTGCGCCCTCCCAGGTACTTTTCTTTTCTTGCGACGAGAGAGCCTCACGGGAGATGCTATCTCGCACGCAATCCTTCCAGGTCTTGCCGCAGCTTTTTTAGTTTCTCACACCCGGTCACTTACGTGGATGCTACTCGGTGCCGCCTGCGCTGGTTTCACTGCGATGGCGCTCTGGTCGATTGTGCAACGCAGGGGGAATGTAAAGGCCGATGCCGCGCTTGGGATGATCTATACTTCCTTCTTTGCTCTGGGAGTTATCCTCATTTCGCTTGCAGCTCGAAATGTAGATCTTGACCCCGGATGTGTGCTCTATGGGTCGGTTGAGTTTGTACCTCTTGATACGATTTCTATAGGAGGGCTCGAGGTTCCTCGTAGCTTCCTCGTGCTACTTGCTGTTCTGCTTTTTAATGCAACCCTCGTCGCGTTAGCCTTTAAAGAGCTGGTGCTATCGACCTTTGATCCTGCCCTAGCGCGAAGCATGGGGTTTAATACGACGGCCATTCGCTGCGCTCTTATCGCTGGAACAACTCTTACTATCGTTGCCTCATTCGAGGCAGTGGGCTCTATCCTCGTGGTTACGATGCTGGCTGCACCACCAGCGACAGCGAGTCTCTTAACAAAGCGCGTTACTCCTCTACTTATCGCAGCTGTTATCCTGGGTGGGTGCGCTTCCGTGCTTGGTGTCTGGGGAGCCGTTGAACTCAATACCTCTGTTGCCGGCATGACGAGCGTTTCAGCCGGTGCGCTCTTTTGTGGAGCTCTCCTCTTTGCCCCTTCCACTGGAATCGTCGCACGAGCCACCTCGCAGCTACGGATGCAGGTCCAAATCGCCCAAGACGATATCTTAGGGGCGCTATACAGGTGGTACGAGGTTCCCGAAGACGCGCGACGAAGTGCCTTCCTTACCAGAAGCTCTCTTCTGAAAGCGCTCCAGAGAGGTCTGCGAGGCCGCCTCGCGCTACGCCAAGCATTGCGCAGAGGATACCTTGCATACGAGCGAGCAACAGATGCTGTCCGCCTCACCGAGAGCGGGCTCGTTGAAGCCCGCGCCCTAGTGCGCTCGCACCGTTTGTGGGAGTCGTATCTGGCGAAATACCTTGGGCTGCCACCCGATCACTTGCATGACCTCTCTGAACGCACAGAGCACTTTATCGGACGTGCCTTAACGCGCGAATTACAGCGCGACCTAGCCTCTACCGAGGATCCTCATGGACGGGAGATTCCGTAATACGGGTATCTTGGTACCAAAGACCCTAGTATGAGATCCCCCGCTTTCCTAAGACAGCTTTGGTGCCTCGCGATATGGCTCAAAATAAATGTTACCGAAATGAGGTGATCGCACCTGTTCGGTAAGGTCGTTGGCTCATAATTCCATGTTACCGAAATCGAGGAGGTAGGCATGGAAGAGGTAGTAAAACGTCATA
>JBIIHY010000131.1:0-8042 GCA_044235305.1 Bdellovibrionota bacterium | reverse complement strand
CCCTCCTCCACGTTACGGGCAGCACCGAAGAACCGTTTTGGCTTGTGCAACGCATTCGAGTCCACACCGCCCGAGAGTATCTTCCCGCTCGGAGGAACCACCGTGTTGTAAGCGCGCGCCAATCGCGTAATAGAATCAAGAAGAATCACAACATCCCGCTTGTGTTCAACAAGGCGCTTAGCCTTTTCGATTACCATCTCAGCAACCTGAACGTGCCGCTGAGCGGGTTCGTCGAAGGTAGAGCTAACAACCTCGCCCTTCACAGAGCGCGCCATATCAGTTACTTCCTCTGGACGCTCATCGATAAGGAGAACGATCAGAACCACCTCTTTGTGATTCTCAGTAATCGCGTTAGCAATATTCTGGAGCAGTATCGTCTTTCCGGTTCGCGGCGGTGCTACAATCAGCGCTCGCTGCCCCTTTCCAATCGGGCAAAAGAGGTCAAGAATTCGGGTCGACAAGCCGCCCTTCTTGCCTTCAAGCTTCAAACGCTCATCGGGATAGAGTGCAGTGAGGTTGTCGAAGTGACTCTTTGTCTTCAGCACCTCGGGGGAGTCGTGGTTGACGGAATTAACTTTCAAAAGCGCAAAATACCGCTCGCCTTCCTTCTCCCGAGGGGGACGGATCTGCCCATCGATACTATCTCCGGTCTTCAACCCGAAACGACGAATCTGAGCAGGCGACACGTAGACATCGTCTGGACCAGGAAGGTAGTTGTAATCCGGAGCTCGGAGAAACCCGAACCCATCAGGCAAGCACTCGAGCACTCCCTCAGCATAGATGCTTCCATTTGACTCAGACTGAGCATTGAGGATGCTAAAGATCAGCTCCTGGCGACGCATCGTGTTGGCTGCTTCTATGTTGAATTCAGCAGCTAGCTTCATGAGGTCTTCTGATTTGAGACGCTTTAGTTCGTTAAGATTCATGTAGGTTTCTCACCAGTTGTGGTTCATTTACTCGTTACGATTAAGTGTTACCTGCTTCTTCGGTTCTCCATCTTCAGGGAGCCTGGCGTCTGTTCACTCTTGGGTAGGGACAGGATTAAAAAGAATTGCCAGCCGCGGCTTTATAGAAAGAATCGAAAGTACTTCTTAGTGGTTTTCTTAATGGCTTCTTACGGACACCAGCACAATTTGCCGAGCTGCACGCCAGAAGAGATCCCCTAGGCAGGAAACCCCTTATCTATAAACGTGTCGCTCTTCTCCGTCAAGCCCCTAATTTACGCTCCTCAATCGTCTTAGCAGCGACCGCCCTTAGGTAGTTGGGCTCTAATTCGCTGATTGAGAGAGGCGAGAACGCAGTCGGTGCAGCTTGCGCATAGAGCCCACCCAAAGCAACTCGATGTACTGATTCCAACCGCTTATCAGCCACGGCGAAGCTCTTCATAGGCGTAACAAGGTGCGCTTTCTGAGCACCCGTTATGAAGTTTGCGACAAAGTCCGACGTCGGGGCGATATGCGGTGCCTTAATGCAAACTACACCCCCAGATGCCGGAACGATATCATACGCCGCGCAGAATACCTCGTCCCGCCTTGCATCAGAAGCTACAGCCAAAAGGCCTGACACTCCCTGCCGGAGCGCCACGTGCGCCAGAGCCTCAAAGGAACACACGCCCACCAATGGGATGCGATAGGCGCAAGCCAATCCTTTACAAAAACTGACACCTATTCGCAGACCAGTGAATGAGCCGGGCCCAAGACCCACCCGAATTAGGGAGAGCTCTTGAATTACCGATCCACTCTGCTCAAGGCATTCAGTAACCAGCACCGAGAGCTTTTCAAAATGATCTCCACTTCCATCTGAATACGACTCAAAAACCGCACCATCTGAGTTTTTGACTGCGACACTACAGGTATCACTAGCCGTATCGATACTAAGAACAGCCCCACCGGCCATACGCTACCATGAGATCCACTGCGGCACGTTGCGCACAAGGTCGTTACCAAGTGCAAACACCATCAGGAACAGGATGACCGTCATCCCCACCTGCATCACTGCCTCCTGAACCTTTATGCTGAGCGGTCGACCTCGAAGCAGCTCAATAGTGAAGAGCATAAGGTGTCCTCCATCAAGCACCGGGATCGGAAGGAGATTCATTATCCCGAGAGTTACGTTGAGGAATATCATTATTGCAAGGATACCCGATAAACCACTCTCCGCACTCACGGCAGTCTGTTTGATGATCTCTATCGGCCCACCAATAGTCTTCGTCGCTGCGATGCGCCCTGTCACCAGAGCTTTTAACATGCGAAGGGTGCGATCAGAGAAGTCCCAAATAACGAGCCCTCCTGCTTTCATGGCTTTCCACGCGCTTACTGGGTGATACGTGACATCCTCTACAAGCGGCCCGACACCGATCCTATAGGTAGGCTTCTCTGGATCTCTGCCCTCCAATATATCAAATTCCGTTGCTCCACTTTGAGGAGTCACTGAGAATTTCAAACGCTCGCTCGGTCCGGTAAATCCGACTGCTCCGTCTAGTGCTTCCGGCTTCTCTAACGGTCGGTCAACAACAAATTCAAGGGCCTTACCATCCGAGCTACGCACGATCTGCACCAGCTCATCAAAACCCTTTATCTCAACTCCGTTGACCGATACGATCTTATCGAACTCACGAATCCCTGCCTTGTCACCGGCCATATCTTTTTCAACGGTGCCAACGGTTGTGCCAACTTTTGGAGTGGGCAGACCCTGCACAGCGAAAACTGCACTCGCAATGAACCAGGCACAAATGAAATTAAACAGAGGTCCTGCAAGAACTATCGCACATCGCGGAAGATACGGTTGTTTGAGAAACCATCGACTCTCATCTTTTACCATCTGCTCTTGCAGCGGGGTCAATTCACCTTGGGTTCCTTCAATAGCTGAAGCGCCAGAGACCGAGTCAGATGAGATCTCACCACTAGCAACCGCGCGCGGATCGTCACCGGCCATACGCACAAAACCGCCAAGCGGTATGGCACGAAGGCGGTATGTGGTCTCTCCCCACTGCCAGGAGGCAAGCACGCGCCCGAACCCGAGCGCAAACTCAAGCACCCCCACTCTGAAAAACTTTGCCACAAGGAAGTGACCAAGCTCATGCACGAAGACAAGAACACCGAGAACGAGAATAGCGATTAAAATACTCATGGCGCTTAGTTTCAACTACTCGCGACTCGGTGTCGAGCCCACTCCGTCACTTCGGAGCACAAATCGTTCAGATCCCCAAGGTTGAGATACCCCCGGTCACCGAATTTATTAAGTGCATCGCCTATAACGTCGTGAATCGACATGAAAGGAAGCCTTCCTTGCAGGAAACCCTGCACAGCGACCTCATTAGCAGCATTGAAAACCGCGGGTGCCCCTTTGGCGCCCTGTAAGCACTCTCGGGCCCGCTTTACACTCGGAAACCGTTGATCGTTGAGCGCTTCAAAAGTTAGCTCTCGCACCTCAAGCAGGTTAAGAGGCTTCATCGTTCGGGGAAGCCTACCATCGGGAAATTGGAGCGCGTACGCTATTGGCCCCTTCATGTCGGGCACTGAGAGCTGCGCGAGAACAGTCTCGTCTCGAAGCCGCACCATAGAGTGGATAATACTTTGTGGGTGCACCACAACCTCTATCCGCTCTGAAGGGAGATCAAATAACCAACGCGCCTCTATAACCTCAAGCGCCTTATTCATCATCGTTGCCGAATCGATGGTAATCTTGGCCCCCATCGACCACTGAGGGTGCTTTAAGGCTTGCTGAGGAGTAACGTGCTGCAAATCCTTAAGTGCGGTCGTACGGAACGGACCACCGGAGGCTGTTAAAATTACTGTTGATACATCCTTCGGGGATATGCCCTGCAAAACCTGAAAAATAGCTGAGTGCTCACTATCAACCGGGATAATTCGGACCCCTCGTTGCTTCGCTCGTTCAAGCACGAGTGCCCCTGCAACTACGAGCGCCTCCTTGTTTGCTAAAGCTACGTCCTTGCCGCACTCTATAGATCGCATGACACTCGGCAACCCAGCCATACCGACAGCGGCAGCGAGTACCAGCGACGCACTACTCTCTCCGAGCGCTGCCAAGAGCTCCTCCTCACCGGCAATAAGCCGAGTACCGTTGTAGACTGGAGTACCCACGGCCCCATCTACTCCGAGCGCCTCGCACAGCCGCACAAAAGACTGTTTATTGATCAGACCTGCAATCGCAGGGCGATGCTCTCTAATCTGAGCCGCCATCCCCTCAAAATCGCTGCCAGCGACCAGCAGCTCAACCTGGAAAAGATCGTGGTTCTGAGATACGACTTCCAGTGCCGATCTCCCGATAGAACCTGTTGAACCAACGATTGCTAGACGCTTCACCACTTCTCCTCTGGTTATTGCAGGAGCCCGTATAGTGCCAGGGCAGCTACAACGACCGGCGCAGCACCTATCATGCCATCAAATCTATCGAGCACCCCGCCGTGACCAGGAAAGAGCGCCCCAGTATCCTTCACATTTTTCAGTCGTTTCAGGTACGACTTTGAGAGATCTGCACACTGCGCTGAAAATACAGCGATGAATGAGGTCACACCCACCGCAAAGGCTGAGAGCGGGGAACTTCCGAGCAGGAGGCGCCAAAAAACAACACCTGCGACTGTCCCCAGCACCACTCCAGCAAGGCTCCCCTCTACCGTCTTGTTCGGTGACAGCGCAGGAGCTAGCTTAGTCCGCCCAAACTGACGACCAACGAAGTAAGCACTCGCGTCGTTAATTGCAACAACTGCCACCAACCACCACACAAGCTGCACGCCCATAGCAGTTCCCGACAGCACTACTAAAAGTGGCGCCGCTACTGAGACCAGTAACATCGCAGGCACCACAATAGCAGCAAAAGACGACGCCCGTTGCAGATCCGAGCGTCCCTCAAAAACCTGGAGCACAAGCACGCCCTGCGCAGAGGCCGCTACACTGACTAAAAGAAGCTGCCAGTTAAAAGTGCCACTTGTCACCTGTTGAACACCACCAATAGCAGCTGCAACAGTTGGTAACACCAGCAGCAGAAAGACAGAAGCCCCGAAGAGAGGCCTATACGCAAGAGAGACCACATCCCGCGAACTCAACCGAGCTACCTCAAATGTGCTCATTCCTGCCACAACAACAGCCCACGCGACAACAAGCATGCCCCCGTACTGAATTGAAACCGCGATAGTTGACAGGGCGAGAGCGGCGGCTAACACGTAGAGCGCCGTAAGCAAGCGATCTTTCGGAGAGCCCGTGCGCTCATAGACAAAAAGTGAAGAGAGCAAAGATGCCGAACTAGCGACTCTGCTCTTGGGTAAGTCCGAATCGCCGATTGCGTCCTGCGAAGACATGTAAGCACCTATGAAATTCATCACGTGAAAAATCAGGCCACAACAGCGGCGACACTACTATCTCTGAGTATGCAAGCTGCCACAGCAGAAAGTTGGAGATGCGTTGCTCGTTGCTGGTGCGGATAAGCAGATCAGGATGAGGAATCTCGGGCAGGTACAGCGATTCCGAGATTACGTGCTCAGTAATCTCCCCCGGCTCAATAACCCCTGCCTTCACGGACTCTGCTATCTTCCTAAACGCATCAACCAGCTCTCCACGGCCACCGTAAGAAACGGCAATAATCAGATCCATGCCGTCTAGGTGCTTAGTTCGTTCTTCGCAGCGCTTCAAAGCATCTTGCACCGTACCCGAAAGTCGACTGAGGTCGCCCATAGCCCTGAGTCGCACGCTGTTCTTAAGAAGCAATTCAACTTCGCTCTCGAGGTATTGAACGAAGAGCTTCATTAAGCCCCCCACCTCATCCTCCGGTCGCCCCCAATTCTCAGTCGAGAATGCAAATAATGTAAGGTAGCGGATACCGAGACGACGTGCCTCCTCGACGATCATTCGTACAGTACGCGCACCGTTCCTGTGCCCCTCGACTCTCGGCAAAAAGCGCTGCTTTGCCCAACGCCCGTTACCATCCATGATAACTGCGACATGTCGCGGAATAACAGACGGCGCACGCGCGGCACTCGCCGCTGCTTCAGCCGCTACCACTCCTTCTGCGTTATCGTTACCAGCCATGCAAACCACTATCTAGCGAACAACTTTGAGACGCATGCATGCGCTTCATGCACACAAAAAGGTAAGGAAGCTTATACTTCCAACATCTCCTTCTCTTTAGCACCAGCGGCTGCATCCACATCAGCCACGTACTTATCAACGATCTTCTGAATTTCGTCCTGCGCTCGACGTGAATCGTCCTCTGATATCTCTTTATTCTTAACCTGCTTCTTCACACCTTCAACTTCATCGCGCCGCAGATTGCGCAGAGCAACTTTCGTCTCCTCTGCCATCTTATTAACTTTCTTAATCAGATCCTTTCGTCGCTCCTCGTTCAGAGCGGGAATTACCACTCTTATCAGCGACCCATCACGGGAAGGGTTGAGTCCGAGATCACTAGTCTGAATCGCCTTCTCAATCGCCTCAATCGCTGATGCGTCATACACTTGAATAGTAAGCATCCGCGGCTCTGGCGCTGACACCATGCCGATCTGCTGCAACGACACATTTGACCCGTAATACTCAACAGTCAAACCCTCAAGCAACGCTGGTGATGCCCGCCCAGTTCGAAGACGGGAGAGCTCTTTCTTAAAATGATCGAGAGTCTTCGCGCACTGCTGTTTGTAGTTGTCGAATTTCGTACTCATACACGCTCCTAAGCAAAAACTATTTCGATAACGTTCCTTACCAGGACCCTATCCCTGTACAAGGGTACCCACGGATTCGCCGCACACAATCTTACGCAAATTCCCCTCAACTCCGACGTTAAAAACGATAATTGGGAGCTGGTTATCCATGCACAGAGAGATAGCAGCGGTGTCCATCACCCGCAATCCCTGCTGCAAAACTTCCATAAAGGATATCTTGGTGAACGGCTTAGCAGCCGGGTTTTTAACAGGGTCTGAATCATACACCGCATCTACCTTCGTGCCCTTAAGCAACACCTCGGCTCCAACCTCCATAGCGCGCAAGCTAGCTGCCGTGTCTGTCGTAAAGAAAGGATTACCAGTTCCACACGAGAAGATAACAACTCGCCCCTTCTCAAGGTGCCTCGTTGCACGACGCTTGATGTAAGGCTCAGAGATCTCTTTCATCTCAATCGCTGAAAGCACGCGAGTGTGAACGCCTTTTGCCTCCAATCTGTCTTGCAAAGCTAATGCGTTGATTGCTGTTGCCAGCATCCCCATGTAATCGCCAGTAACTCGATCCAAACCTTGTGAGCCAGCTTGCACTCCGCGAAAGATATTACCTCCGCCGATTACTACGCCCACCTCAACACCCATCTCGCTTACCTCTTTTATCTGGTCCACGAGTTGGTTAATGGTGACTGCATCGATCCCAGCGCCCTTATCGCCCGCGAGGATCTCACCACTGAGTTTTAAAAGGATGCGCTTGTACTTAACTTCTGACATCTGTCTTAACCTTTAGTGCATTACTGATACAAAAAAAGCCCCGCTGTACTCTCGTACGGCGGGGCCTCAAGGCAGGCTAGTTTTTATCTCCCACCATCGCAGCCACATCTGCCGCGATATTGCTTTGCGCTCGCTCTATACCTTCTCCAACCTCAAGCCGGCTAAACCGTCGCACTGAGACCTTCTCGCCGCAACGCATACCAAGGTCCTCAACAAGGCTCTTGATAGTCTTAGACTCGGTTTCATCTTTAATAAAGATTTGCCGAAGCAACACAACGCTCTCAAGGAATTTGTCGATCTTACCTGGCAAGATTCGATCTGCTTTCTTCTTTTGCTCGTCATTAAGCTGCTCCAGGAGGATCTCTTTCTCCTTCTCAAGGATGTGCTCTGGCACATCTGCATCGGCTAGGTACCGCGGCTTCATCGCTGCAACATGCATGGCAAGATCGCGAGCCAGAGCCTTAAACTCCTCTCCTCGAGCTACGAAATCGGTCTCGCAATTTAGCTCTACTACCGAAACGACTTGATCGCCTGGATGAACGTACACGCCAAGAGTGCCTTCTGCGGCAGTCTTACCGGAGCGCTTCTCAATGTCCTTCAAACCCTT
>JBIIHY010000130.1:0-8054 GCA_044235305.1 Bdellovibrionota bacterium | reverse complement strand
CTACATCCGATAAGCGGAAAGTCGCAATCTTTACGGTCCTGAGAGAGCACTCTCTCTCAGGACCTTTTTTATTGGTGTTGAGTGATTCAAAGGCACTCACATTAAGCCTACCGAGACGCTTTTATTCATGATGTAATTCGAAGATATGATTTGGGTTTCATTACCGATTGGCCTGACCCACGGGTGGGGAATCTGTGGCCGCAGGCTCGCTCGCGAATTTGTAAAGATGGGCCCCTGCCGAATTATGTATGGTGGCAGAGAGGTGCAGCGATTTGAGCATCCACTAGAAGCCGACCGGCTCCTAGGTATGTACGCGACTGTTGAAGAGAGAGAGCGTTTTTCAAACGCGCACCCCGACTGGGGAATTCAAGCAGTCGACGAGTATTCCCAGATTTGGGGTCCCCGAAGCGGGGGGAGAAACAATATCGGTTTAAGCTTTAATCTCTCAGTTGACGATGGAAATGTTAATAACCTCAATGATTACTTTCGCATCATGGCTGCCGGTTCTGAATGGTGTGCTCAGTTATTACGCTCTCACAATCTGCGCGCACACTCAATTCCTCAGGGCATAGACCCTCTCGTATTTAATAAATCCCACGCTGTTAAAAGCGTAAATACTGACCGCTTCGTTATCTTCTCAGGTGGTAAATACGAGTTCCGGAAGGGCCAAGATTACGTCATCAAAGCTCTTGCTCACATGCAACAGAAATATAGCGACGTATACCTGGTGACACTGTGGGAAGGAGCCGCGTACGCTCATAACAGTATGACTCAGAGCACATTGATAGCTCACAGCACCCTTCAGGACGAGGCTGCCAATCGCAACGAGTTTTTTTGCAAGGTACTTTCGGAGAACGGCGTGGATATCTCACGCGCACTCAATGTGCCCGTGCTTAATCCGCTCACGCTTCCCCACATATACCGCGAAACAGACCTTGGAATATTTGCTGGAAGAATCGAAGGTGGAACCAACCTAGTACTGATGGAGTACATGGCCTGCGGCAAACCGGTGATCGCACCCAAACACACTGGATTTGGTGACATGATAAACGAAGAACACGCGCTCGTTTTGCATGAAAAGGAGACCCTCTATCGCACTGCACAGACTCAGCCGGGCATCGACTATTGGCATGAGCTTGACCTCGATGAACTTATCGCGCACTGTGAGTGGGCGTACCACCATAGAGAGGAGCTGCGGAAGTATGGTGAACGCGGAGCGGACTTTGTCGCGCCGTTTACCTGGGAGAGAATGGCGCTCGAATTTAAAAAGTTGATGTCTTAGCGACACCACCTTGTACACTCGAAGCACGACTAGTGGAGCTTCGTCAAAATCCCCATCACGATCTCACCGCCGATGAGGATGATGACAATCCACTCAAGCACTTCAGAACGGCGCTGAGCGGCGCGGTCAGAGAGTTTGTGGTAAATGCTGTCGAGGGTATCGAGCTTTCGCAGAATACTTGAGTTCCACTCGGGAAGGTGAAACTTCTTCGAGGCCAAAGAGTATACCCGAGCGAGGTACTGGTCACCGAGCAATTTTAGCGCATTCTCAACCGCCTCGTACAGCAACGCCGAATCAACCTGTAGGCGTGCTACTTTGTTAAGACTGTTGTCGACTTTGCGCCCAGTTGTGAGAACTTCATATGCTTTTTCGAGGTGGTCATCGAGCTGTTCATCGAGGAAACGCATCTCGAGCAGCTCAACGTTACAGAAGCCTAACACGGCTACGAGGTCCTCTACATTCGAACCGAAGAAGAGCGCGCCGTTCCAATCAACAACGGCACAGTCCGAGTTGCCGTAGGATGTGCGAGTGCCCGTGGCATCACGCACTTCTTCCTCGCTTAAGTCTCCTGATTCTGCGCGCAACAAGCGGGCAAACTCACGCGCATGGTGGTTAAGCATATCCGTTACACCAAGCTCCGAGTCGAACCCATCGAAGTGATACACAACGAAGTCTTCCACCGATTCACTCAAGTTTTGCCGGACGATGATCTCGCCGAGGTCATCCATTAACTGCTTAACTCGATTACGCGCATCTTCAAGGAGGAATGCGTTATCGTAGAGCACCTCACTCAGTTCAATCAGGTGCCCAACCGGACCTGCAATATCTATTTCATAAGCAACCGAACACGCACCGAAATCAAAGAGCGTAAGCTCGGCTACTGGCCTTGTGAAAAACTTAGCCACATTAATCTGTTGCCCGCTCTGGGATATACGCACCGGCGGCGGGTCGTAATCGAAATACTTAGGTGCCTTACGGGTACGGAGCAGCTTGGTGCGTTCAGCCCCGTCCTTTATTGAGCGCGCCACCTCATCAAGCTTAATACTCTGACCGAGGTCAAAGGCAAAAAGAACGTAGCAGGTTCCTTTTGTAAGGTGCGGCATAGTAGACCGGATAACTGAGAGAGAGCTTGTTGAGTCGCGTGTACTTTCCTTGGTTGTCATAAGTCCTTCCCCCAAACGCAACAAACGCCTTAGTATAGCACGTTTTGCCCCTATAAGGCGAAGCCGAGAAATCCTATTGTTTACAATCAGTTAACTACCTGACAATGGCAGCAACTGGCCGCGTGGCTAGCCCAAATGACAAGCACCCCGCCCTGGTCTCTAAGTTCCAGCCCACCTGCGCTTCTTTAATTGACGCCCCCCCTGTACTGCCCTAACCTTTCTAGAATATGCAGATAGGTTCTCAAGTCCCCTCATCCTCGGCGGTTTTTAAGGCAAACTCATCTGCCTTCCAGCAGATTGCAAACACCCTTCATGCCTTAACCGATAGCTCTCGACCAAATCCATCAGATCACGCCGTAAAGAAACATATTGAACGTGGAAAACTAACGGTCACTGACCGGATCGCGCGTCTTATTGACCCAGGCAGTTCGTTTCTCGAACTCTCACAGCTTGCTGGGCTTGGGTTGTATGAGGGTGTCCGCCCCGGGGCTGGATTAGTAACGGGGATAGGAATCATCGAAGGCATCCCCTGCATGGTCATCGCAAATGATGCCACCGTAAAGGGTGGCACGTATTTTCCGATGACAGTAAAGAAGCACCTACGGGCGCAAGAGATAGCGCTCGAAAATCGACTGCCTTGTATCTACCTCGTGGATTCGGGTGGTGCGTTCCTGCCGCTACAAGACCAAGTATTCCCTGACCGCGACCACTTTGGTCGTCTCTTCTACAACCAAGCACTGATGAGCGCTCAGAGCATTCCGCAGATAGCTGTAGTACTAGGCTCGTGCACTGCTGGCGGAGCATACGTGCCTGCAATGAGCGATGAGGCGATAATAGTAAAGAACCAAGGGATGATTTTTCTTGGCGGTCCGCCACTGGTCAAAGCAGCCACAGGAGAAGAGGTAACCTCTGAAGAGCTCGGCGGGGGTGATGTACACTCGAAGATAAGCGGAGTTACGGACTACCTTGTTGCATCCGACGAGGAAGCTCTAGCACAGGCGCGGCGCAGCGTTGCTTCACTCTCAAACTCAACCCCCAATAGACTTCCGCGCAGTGCATCTAAGCCCCCTCGTTTTGACGCGCGCGACCTTCCTGGATTAATCCCTTCAGACAGCAAGCACTACTTTCCAATTCGTGAGATCCTTGCTCGCATCGTTGACGATAGTGAGCTTGATGAATTTAAGGCTGAGTACGGAACGTCTATTATCTGTGGATTCGCCCACATCGATGGCTACCTCGTTGGAGTAATCGCTAACGACGGGATACTTTTCTCAGAGAGCGCTCTGAAGGCGACCCACTTTATCCAACTGTGCGAGCAGCGGCGTGTGCCGATTGTATTCTTTCAGAACATCGTAGGCTTTATGGTTGGAAAAGAGTACGAGCACAAGGGGATCGCTAAAGATGGTGCCAAGCTCGTCAATGCCGTAGCATGCGCAACGGTTCCTAAGTACACAGTTATCGTCGGTAACTCGTACGGAGCCGGAAACTACGGAATGTGTGGCCGCGCGTATCAACCGCGCTTCCTCTTTGCATGGCCACAGTCCCGCATCGGCGTTATGGGCCCTGACCAAGCAGCAGGTGTGCTGACTCAAGTACGGCGCGACAGCTACAAAGGCAAAGGAACACCGTGGTCTCAAGAGGATGAGCAGAGGTATCACGATGAGATAAAGGGATCTTTCACTGCCCAAACAGAGGCGCTGTATGCAACAGCTAGACTGTGGGACGATGGCATAATCGAACCCCATGCAACCCGCAGCACCCTCGCCTTGGCACTCTCAGTTGCAACTGCTGAACCCACGCCACGCGAGCGTACCTTTGGCACCTTTAGGATGTAACTTAGGCTACCATGAATCAACCTCGCTTGATTAAACGCATCCTGATCGCCAACCGCGGCGAGATAGCACGGCGTATTATCCGTACGGCTCACCGCATGGGGATTGAAACAGTGGCGGTGTATACCGAGCCCGATCAAGACGCGCCATTTGTGGGTGAAGCTACGGTGTCACACCCCCTAGGCGCACCCGAGCGGTACCTTGACCCGCATGCACTCGTTGAAGCAGCGAAATCAACTGGCGCCGATGCTATCCACCCCGGTTACGGATTCCTGTCGGAATCATCAATCTTTGCCCGCCTAGTAAGTGAGGCCGGGATAACATTTATTGGACCGAGCGCTGATGCCATCGAGCGCTCAGGCAGCAAAACGAAAGCCAAGGCGTTAGCACTCGCTGCTAACGTACCAACCTCACCGACCTTACTTTTCACAACCACAGAAACAGCCAGCATGGCCACAGAGGTGAAGGCCTTTGCAGACTCTGTTGGCTACCCGCTTTTGATCAAGGCTGCTGCTGGTGGCGGCGGGCGTGGGATGCGCGTTGTTACCGTAACTTCGGATGTTGCACTAGAGATAGAAAGTGCCCAGCGGGAAGCTCTGAAAGCGTTTGGCAGTGGTGAAGTGTTCGTCGAGCGCTTTCTCTCACCGGCTCGCCACATTGAGGTACAGGTTGTTGCTGACGCAACCGGCGCAGCCGTTGCCCTTGGAACTCGGGACTGCTCGCTGCAACGCAACAACCAGAAGATCTTAGAGGAAGCGCCTGCTCCACACATCTCTCCTGAGGTTGAAAGACGGCTGTGTGACGCTGCAACGCGGTTAGCCCAGGGCGCTGGATACTCAAACCTTGGCACCGTTGAGTTTCTCTACCTCGCCGATGGGTCGTTTTACTTCCTAGAGGTAAATACACGGCTCCAGGTTGAGCATCCGGTGACTGAAGCTGTAACGGGTCTAGACCTCGTTGAGCTTCAGATCCGTATCGCGCAGGGAGAATCTCTGGCAGCGCTTGGGATTACTGCCACACCGCCAGCGTGTGGCCATGCGATTGAAGCGCGGTGGTGCGCAGAGGAATTTAGAGACGGGCGTTTCGTTAACGCTACCGGCCTAGTACTAGATCTTGAGATAGCATCCCGCTCTGCTCCCAACGAATCAGTGCGCGCTGATATGGGGGTGTTACCCTGTAGCCACATCTCCCATCACTACGACTCGATGGTTGGTAAAGTTATCGCGCACGCTCCGAGCAGAGATGAGGCAATGACCCTGCTCTCTAAGACTCTTTCCGATTCGCATATCTCTGGAGTGTCTACAAATCGCTCGCTACTGATCCATCTTCTCGCGCACGAAACGTTCCGCTCGTGCGCGCACACAATTCAAGGGTCGCGCGAGCTTTTTCCGAGCCAGGAAGTGTGGAGCCAGCTTCAAGAAGAGGCACACATCGTTGCTGCTGCGATGCGGGTTGCTACTCCGGTTTCTACGTGGGCGGCTCAGAGCCCGTGGGGAACAGCTATCCTTTCAAACAACACCCTTTTCCCTGCCCACTTTGAGAGCTGTGGGGCAGATGACTCTCGCCTAAGGTCGCTCTCTTACCGCTGTGAGACAGGTGTCACCGTAAAGCTTGACGGGAAGGAACCCGTCATAGTGTCGCTCGCTGAAGTACGCACTTCGGCCTCGCACCTAATCTCCGCAACGCTCTCTCTTCACGGCAGCACACCTTTCCGTGCACATATCCTTCGAGACAGAGAGCGGTGGTGGATACACCTTCCTCGCGGAACGGTAGAGCTTGTAGTAACGCAATCATCTTCTCGTAAGGGTTCTCAAGCCGATGGCGCCCACTCAACAATTAAAGCGCACCTTCCTGGAAAAGTTGTGACACTCTCAGCTACCGTTGGCGAGCACGTTTTCGCTGGTCAGGTGCTAGTGGTGCTTGATTCAATGAAGATGGAACACCCGTTACGAGCTCCGTGTGATGGCACAATTGCTCGAGTATGTGTCGAGGTTGGCTCGGTTGTCCAGAGTGGAGCTCTGATGATTGAGATCGCTCCAGTAACGAGCTAGCGCGGTGCATCGCCTGATGATTCTGTAGAACCAGTAACATTCTGGCGGACCTGGAAGGTCCGCGGTCCAACTAAGGGGCTTGCGCTTGCCTCGTTGCAGAGGTCGGTTAAGAGAGCCACAACCTCTGCGTTGAAATCGCGTTGGTGTTTAATCGTTTTTCCAAGCAGACCTTCAACGATTCGGAATAGTACCTTTTTCACAGCAACAATCACCGGCCCGATTATCTTGCGGTGCGAGGTGATTGTTTCAGGGCGGATGCGAACTCCGTAGATCTGACACAACCGTCTTAGTCGAGCGAGCCTATCGGGGCTCGTTACAAACTCGCCGGCGGCGGTGCTCAAGAGAAGTTTCCTGACATCCTCTTCGTGATTTGCTGGGAAGTCCTCACGCTGGCGTAAGCTCGCCACCTTGGACTCAAGCAGGTCACTAAGCTCAGGGCTCGGGGTGCCGCCAACTCGAATCCAGCAGTCAGATGGTGACGAAAGTGTGCAGGTATCAGAAACAGTCATACCGGAAAGGCTATCACAAGAAGCGATGCCGATGAAGCTCTAGGAAACGCAGCCTGTAAAACTCGTCTCTTTTGGTGATATATCCGCTCTCTAGCCCTGCTATTGCAGAGAAGAGTATCCCTGCGCCCTGAAGGAACTTTGGTCCTGGGCTGTAAAGCCTTAAGCCGTCACAAAAGATGACCTCACCCCTTTTGACCGCCGGGATAGACTCCCATTCAGGCACCCTTTCAAGGGCTTTAAGAGCGCGAACGCTCTCTTCAAGTGACGCCCCACGCGGCGCAACAACGATAACATCAGGCTTAAACTCAGCCACTTCGCGCCATGTTGTGACTCTATCGTCTTCACCCGGCACGATCATTTGCGGCAGAGCTGAGGCAAGTTCAACCACAGAGGGTATCCATGAGCTGGCTAGGCTTAACGGGTTGAGCGAAGAAAGGACTGTCACCCGTTTATTCTTCAACCGTTCATAGAAATTATCGCCCCAGTCAAGGAGCTGTGACTTTACCCGGTGCGCTAACTCGCGCCCTGCGCGCCCCTGACCAGCGCACACTGCCACCTCTTCAAATGTGTTGTACATCCCCTGCAAAGTCTTCACCTGTGCGCAGTACACACGAACTTTTCGGCTCAGTAACTTTGAAAGCGCCTCTTCTGCCCAGGCTGTAAAACTGGCTCGGTCACTCGCCTTACACTGGGTGATTATGAGGTCGGGCTTTACTGAATACAGGAGGTCCAGATCAACTGGCCACGAGGTAAGCTCCCCCTCTAACCGTGCCTCATCGGCTGAGAGCTTCGCCGCAGCGTCACTCGATGGTCCGGTAACCTTCACCACGGACTTTACCCCTTCCGGTACCAAGCAGAGGTGCGTACACGCCACCAACTGGCTCTCAAGCCCCAGGCTAGAGATGGTATCCGTTAGGTAGGGCTGTAGGGTAACTATTCGCATCTCGACCTGTTTCTAATCCTCTCACAATAGTAGCACAACCTCCTTTCACCACCCTACAAAGGCTTTTTTATACCCACCGGTTGCTTTCC
Source organism: Bdellovibrionota bacterium (assembly GCA_044235305.1). GTDB lineage: Bacteria > Bdellovibrionota_C > UBA2361 > UBA2361 > OMII01 > OMII01. Next base: position 185 of record JBIIHY010000130.1, on the reverse strand, counting down.
TATTGACGGATCCCCCAAACCCCACCAAAACTAGGGAGTACGTCCGCAGGAACGACCTGGTATAGCGGCCAAATAGTTAGGTTTTTATTCACTATGCAGAAGCCCTCAACGAGAAAAAGCTTGCACCTCCCCACCCTTCCTAAGACGCTTGGACTCGCTGCAGTCTGTTCGGTGTCGCTGCTATC
>JBIIHY010000129.1:0-8084 GCA_044235305.1 Bdellovibrionota bacterium | reverse complement strand
CGTCTGAAGTCGCCAGTTGCTCAAGTTCTGCAAGCTGCATTTCGGCATCTTTCAGGGCCTTTTCCTGTTGCTCAAGCAGATTAAATACGGAGATAGTTGCTTTCGCTGTATCGTCAAGTACAGATTGAAGCTTCGCTATTGCATCGGGAATATTGGTTGATGACATCGTTACGGCAGTGGGGTCAAAGTCACCTCGTACTCTCCATACTGCCGACTTGAATGAAGAGACTATGTGCTGAGCATTTTTGCCAAGTCTGAGTTGTTGAGTGTCGTATCCTAACAAAGCTAAGGCTTGAAGGACGCGGTTTAAGTCGCCGTGAGCAAAGCCGGCTAGTAGCTCTTTGAGGGCTACTATAGATTCCGGTGATTCTTCTTCTATGATGCGGGTGCTCATCGTGTGTGCTGAACTCTTCTCGTTGCGCTTATTTTTAGCTTAAGGTTTAAGCGGCTGGAGGCGCTTTCTTGTTGAATATAGCAGTTATCTTCTGCTCCAGAGCATCAACGGTGAAGGGTTTTATGATGTATTGAGATACCCCGGCCTTGGCCGCTTCAAGGATGTTGTCGCGATTTGCCTCGGCTGTAACCATCAGGAAGGGGAGACCTTTGAGTTTTTCGTGTGAGCGAATAGCTTTGAGGAGATCAATCCCCATCATATTAGGCATATTCCAGTCGGAGATAATAAAGTTGAACTGACCGCTTTCAAGCTTATGCAAAGCATCATTCCCGTCTGAAGCCTCGGTCACGTTGTGGAATCCCAAGGAGTTTAGAGACTTTTTAACTATCTGACGCATCGTTGAGAAATCGTCGACGATGAGAATACTCATGTTTTTATCCATCTGCTGTCCGCCTCCCATGGACAAAGGTGTTAAAGCTATTTATCTGACTGCTGTTCTGGGAACGGCCCGACAAACTGCATCTTTTGAGCAAGCTCCAGCCAGTCCTTTTCGTTCATTACTGGGTCTCTTCCGTTATCTTTGTGGCTCCAATACTCAGGAGCCCCTGTGGTCCGAGAGTGTTTCGGGTGGAGGGGTGTTTTACACAACACGTCGCCGGGTAGGGCTATGTAGGTAAGCCAGTACTTTGCAGACTTCAGATCATGGCCCTGGAAGACCTCCTCGACCTGACCAACTGCGTTAATTCGGTAAATTACAAATGGGACGTTCCAGTCCATGACTTAGCCCGTAAAAAGCTCCCTCTCAACACACAGACAGATTATCGGCCTTCGGTGGGATTAAGTTTACGGAAAATTAACCTTCGGTCGAGGCTGCGCGAAGCAGTCTATCCATAATCGCTTCGCCAAGGCCGGCTGGTTGGCAGGTGTCGACAATTATGAGATCGACGTTTGATTTATCAAGCTCCCGCAGGGCTGCAAAAAGTGAGGCGGCAATGTGAGTTAAGTCACCTGTGGGGCTTAAGATTCTAAGCTCAGTGGTCGGAAATGGGAGCGGGCACGGAGAGAAGAGTATTGCTCCAATCCGCTTGGGTAGAGGGGTGGTTGGCGTTACAACGCTACGCAGTAAAACGGGGGTGCGGGGAGAGTAGTGTTTGGCCAGCATCCCCGGTGACAAGAGCGGCGCACTTGAGTCTACAGAACGTGATGCGGCGCTAACAGGGCATCCAAGGGCTGCTTCGATCTGCTGTGTCGTAACTGCACCAGGGCGGAGTACTCGAGGAGTTTCCTCCAGGAGAGATAACACGGTTGATTCAAGGCCGACCTGGCACGGCCCACCATCTAGTATAAGAGCCACAGTGCCTCCCAGATCCTCTTGCACATGCGCAGCCGTCGTCGGGCTCACATAGAGTGAGCGGTTAGCGCTCGGTGCGGCTACTGGAACACCACATGTTTGAAGAAGTTGGAGAGCTACTGGATGGTTGGGGATACGTACGGCAACTGAATCGCCGCCTGCTGAAACAGAGGGTGCTATGCTTGGAAGTTTGGGAAGTACTAGTGAGAGGGGGCCAGGCCACAAATGTTTGAGAGCATCAAAGCGCCGCCTAACCTCTGCTGGTGAAAAAGAACGAGCGATGTCAACCACGCTTAGGGCACTCTCGACGTCAGCTACGTGGACGATTAAGGGGTTATTCGTTGGTCGCCCCTTTACTTGAAAAATGCGTCGTACCGCTGCCTCGTTTCGGGCGTCTGCTCCGAGTCCGTAGACCGTCTCCGTTGGAAAAGCAACGAGTTCCCCTTCCGAGAGAAGCTGCGCAGCTCTTTTTATTTCTTCGTGTGAGATTGGTCGCGTCATAAGACTTAAAGGATATTGGAAGCCTATGAGGGATGTTTACTTGAAGTGAAGACGAGACGTGCTGATGCCCACCCGGAGCTGCCTCGCGCGCTCTCAGCGAGTGCGGCAAATTCAGAGGGAGTGGATTGGTTTCGAAATTGTTCTCGGGCTTTGATTCGAATCTCGGTCTTAGCCCTACTAGAAGTAGTCAGCTCAACGGGAAGGGAGAGGCTCCTAAATGAACGTCCCCATGAGTACGTTCCGTTAATTAAGTAGCTTTTGCCACTCAGCCGCTCAACGCTCGTGCTTGTGAAAGAAGTTCGTTTGTTTTCAACGCGCGCGATTATACTCTGTAGCAGTATAGCCTGCATCATTTGGTTTGGAGGAAGCTGCGCAGAAGAGAGGGTCGCTGAAAACGAGATGCGCGCCGATTCGATGTCCGAAGGGTCTATCAGGATGTCTCCAGAGAACTCCTTTAGCGAACCGTTCATTTTTAGAGCATCTGATTTCGAATCTACACCAAAATTGATGCTGGAATAGTTGCGCGATAGCACTTGGCGTACGGGAGCGGCATGTACGCTCTCTGGGTCATATATAAACAGCACGGCAAGAACAGCGCTTATGCGTGCAATGTCCCTCAAGGAGCAAGATAGTATACTAGACCACATATAGGTTTTATAATCGGCTGCCATCAGGTGATTGCCCTGCTAAGCGCTTGCTCAGTGGGTTCTAGGTGCTAGTCAGAACACTCAACCCTTATGGAGTAAGCTCTCAACACCATCTTCCTCTGTTATAGAGGGATTGAGCAAGGTCACGTGACCGAGTTTTCGGCCGGCGCGAGGTGATTTTCCGTATAGGTGTAGCTTTGCGTTCGGAATTGCTAGAACGGAGCTGCTGGGAGGCGTATCTCCGATCAGGTTAAACATGACAGCCCGCGCTTTCGGTTCAACTGCACCTAGAGGCTCTCCCGTTATGGCTCGGATGTGGTTTTCAAACTGACTTGTGATCGTTGAGTCAATTGTTGGGTGTCCAGAGTTGTGCACCCGAGGTGCCATCTCGTTGGCCAAAAGCTCGCCTCGAATATCAAAAAGCTCAATTGTCAGTGTGCCAACGTACTGCAACTCAACGAGCACTTTAGAGATTATCTCATGAGCAGCTGCGCGTAGCTCAGGTGTTGAATCGGGGGCCGGCATCTCCGTTCGGTGTAGTATGCCATTCTTGTGCTTGTTTTCTGCCAGAGGGAAAACTTCTATCGTTCCGTTGATATCGCGGGTTGCAATTACTGATAGTTCACGGGTGAACGGTACGAACCCTTCAACGATGAGAGGTGCACCTTTCAGTGCATTCCATGCCGAACTTATATCGGCTTCGTCTTCGATGCGGTATTGTCCTTTGCCGTCGTAGCCAAAGCGGCGAGTCTTTGCGATGCACGGAAGTCCAAGAGCAAGGCACGCACTGCGAAGGTCTTCTTCGGTGTCCGCAGCACGAAATCGCGGGGTCCCAATCTGCAGAGATTGTAAGAATTCTTTCTCGATCAACCTATCTTGAGAAACTTCAAGCGCGCGTGGTGGGGGATACACAGGAACAAGCTCATTCAGAAAATGAGCTGCCTCGCACGGTACGTTTTCAAATTCGTATGTTACCACATCGCACATCTTAGCGAACGAACGCAGCGCAGAGCGATCGTCGAAATTGGCAACCGTGGCCGGACCGAGGTGCTCGGTTGGTGCTCCAGGACTCTCGTCAAAGAAACAGAAGGTGTGGCCAAGGTTGTAACCAGAAAGAGCTAACATCCTGCCGAGCTGACCTGAACCGAGAACGCCGATTTTCATCCTATTCCTTGGCTATTTCTTGAGTAATGGCGCTGGAGTTTCAAGCACCGATTGAGTCTGCTGCGCGCGGAATGTCTGTAGTTTTCCTGAAATTTCCGGGTATTTAAGACCGAGAATGCTTGCTGCGAGGAGTGCTGCATTCGTTGCGCCTGCTTTGCCGATCGCGACCGTTGCAACAGGGATTCCAGCTGGCATCTGAACAATCGAGAGGAGTGAGTCCATGCCTTTGAGGGATTTCGATTCTACGGGTATACCGACTACTGGTAGGTGAGTAAGGGAGGCGACCATCCCAGGAAGGTGTGCTGCACCACCTGCGCCAGCGATTATCACTTCTAACCCTCTACTGGCAGCTTCTGCAGCGTATGAAACCAAAAGATTTGGGGTTCGGTGAGCTGACACCACCTTGGTCTCGTATCGGATACCGAGAGACTCAAGCGTAGCAGCAGTCGATTCGAGGGTCTCCCAATCACTCTGAGAGCCCATGATTACCCCAACAAGGGGTGTTTCGCTCTTATTCATGGGGTAAAACTACCGTTGACTCTTATTAAAAGCAATTTGTTATGGGCGAAAGAGGTCCGATGACGGCGCTCGGGAGCACTGTCGGAGCGTGTTCTCTAGGGCCTGGTACTGCTCCTCGCTGATGGAGCCTTTTACAAGGGCGCCTGACCATGCGTTGTCGAAGTTATCAACACACGGACGGTCCACGAGTTGTTGACCGATAAACGAAGGTCCATCGCTGTTTTCCTCAGGTGGGGTGAGCGACGAGAACTGCGCGCGTTTGGTTGCAAGGGATCCGGCTGATGTTTCGTTGCAGAAAGAGTGGATTGAGACAGCTTTAAAGCAGCTCTCTCTCTCAGCGCCCGAATAAGCAAAGCACTCTTTAACCAGCTCGTTGCAGCTCGTCCGCTCGGATGCGAAGGCGCAAGGTGCACCACAGGTGAGGAGAGCAGATGTGCAGAGAAAGAGTAATGGCAAAACTGTTTGTTTCATAAATCCCCCGTACTTCCCGCGCCATTCTATCACTGAGGGCCGGCGCAAGCTAATCCCTGTTCTAAGGACTATATCTGTCTTATGAGGAGGGCGCGCTTTTAGCGTTTTTCGTAGTATATTCGCAGAGTTCGGTGAGTACGCCTTGGCAGGACTGAGGAGCCAGAAAGGCTATAAGAGTTCCCGCTGCGCCTGGTCGGGGCGTTGCGTCGATGAGAGTTACTCCGGCGTCGGCAAGCCGCTTTAGCTCAGCTTTTATGTCGTTCACGCGGTAGCATATGTGGTGTAGTCCAGGTCCTCGCTTGGCGAGGAAGCGGGCGATCTTTGACTGATCGTTGAGCGATGCTAGTAGCTCAATTTTTGTGTCTCCCGTGTTTAAGAACACAAGTTCTACTCCCTGTGTCTCAAGACGCTCGCGAAGGGTGACTGATGTGTGCGCGAGGCTTTGATAGTGCGCGATCGATTGATCGAGGTCGGTCACAGCAATGCCTATGTGATCGAGGGTCCACGCAGAATTAGTGTTCATGTGAGCTCCTTAATTAAACGCCACGTTGCTATTCAATCGCATACGTTGCTTGCACAAGCACATTAAGCTCTTGAGGTTTAGAATCTATCGATGGGGTGCTTTCGGCGATGGAGCTTGCTTCAGCCGCAACAAAAGCTCTCTGCTGGCGCAGTATCTGAACTGGCTCTGTTCCGCTTGCGCCCTCGTGTAGAGCGACTAACTTGCCGAGTCGCACGCCGGCGCCTGCTGCCAATTTCTGAGCCTTGCTGGTAGCGTTTTTCGTGGCTACCTCAAGGCAGGATTCCCGTTCGGTCTTGAGCAGTTCAGGGGATACAAATGTTTGCAGTTGGGACACCTCTTGAGAGCTGTGCTTAGAGGCAACGGCTATGACCTCTCCAATTTTTGCTATCTCAGAGGTTTCAAATCGAGTTGAAAGGCGAGCTCTGAATCCTGAGCACACCTGCTTCGTACCATCATACGAGCAGTCTTGATTGACGGTGTAGCTCTCTGTTGAAGCGAGTAGGTCTTTGAGCCCAAGCCGAGTCACCTCTGCCTTCATCTTTTCGTGAGCCTTAATCGTCTCGTCAGCCGCTTGTTGCGCGGTCGGAGCTTGGGTTGACGTCCCTATGGAAACGGCAGCGCGATCCTGAGCGATCTTCTTGAGGCACTCGCCCGTGACGTGAATACCTGTGGAATCAATCTGCTCAGCAAGCCCCACGGCGGGCGCACATAATGCCAAAGTCAGAAAACATATGGAAAAAACGGGCTGCTTCATTGGCTCCTCACTGTGCGCGTAACGAATATTGCCTTGATTAATAGGCATTATAAGTCGTTAGGTATCGTTTGGGCAAACCTCATTCACGACGCAACTCGCTTCCCCCAGGGCCCAGACCCTACTATACTTCCGCGCTATGACATCTGACAGCACCAAGTCCACCCAGTCATTCATGCCGTATGTATCGAAGTATCGACCTTATCCTGATACTTTTCGTGCGCCGCTTCGTGATCGCACCTGGCCTGATCGTCACATCACCGACGCGCCGATCTGGTGTAGTGTCGACCTGCGTGACGGCAACCAGGCTTTAGTTAAGCCGATGGATATCCCCAAAAAGCTCAAGATGTTTAAGCTTCTTGTTCAGCTTGGCTTTAAAGAGATAGAAATCGGATTTCCGTCCGCATCGGAAGTTGAGTTTCAGTTTGCTCGCACCCTTCATGAGCAGGGATTGATTCCGGATGACGTGACCCCTCAGGTATTAGTGCAAGCTCGTGAGCATTTGATCGCTAAAACATTTGAAAGTCTTCGCGGTTATAAACGCGCCATAGTCCACCTTTACAATTCAACTTCTGAGCTTCAGCGACGTGTTGTATTTGGAATGGAACCCGCTCAGATCCGTGAGTTAGCCGTTCAGGGAGTCCGCCTCATTCAAGAGCACGTTTCAAAAACTGACACCGAGGTCGTTCTTGAATATTCTCCCGAGAGCTTCACTGGTACCGAACCCTCAGTTGCACTGGACGTGTGCGTCGCTGTGATAGAGACGTGGAAGCCAACGCCACAGCGCAAGATGATAATCAATCTGCCAGCAACGGTAGAGATGGCAACGCCTAATATATATGCCGATCAAATAGAGTGGTTCTCGCGAAACCTACCGCGTAGGGACTCAGTGATACTTAGTTTGCATACTCATAACGACCGTGGCACAGGTGTAGCGGCAACTGAGCTTGGGTTGCTGGCAGGAGGAGAGCGAGTTGAAGGTACGTTATTTGGCAACGGTGAGCGCACGGGGAATGTCGATATCGTCACCGTGGCACTCAACTTATATACTCACGGAGTTGACCCTCGACTCGATCTGCGAAACGTTCCCAAGATAGCCGATATCGTTGAGCAGTGTACCGAGATGGGATTTTATCCGCGACATCCCTACGTGGGAGAGTTGGTGTTCACGGCATTTTCTGGATCTCATCAGGATGCGATTCGAAAGGGGATGCGCGTAATGGAGTCTCAAAAGGGCGGTGTTTGGGGTGTGCCGTACGTTCCGATTGAGCCATCTGATATTGGACGCGAGTTTGAGGGGATTATTCGTATCAATAGTCAGTCAGGAAAGGGTGGTGTCGCTTTTGTTATGGAGCAAGAGTTTTGCTGTCACCTACCGAAGGATATGCATCCGGAATTTAGTGCAGTTGTGCAGAAGGTTTCTGATTCGACTGGCGATGAAATCGGAGCTGATACTTTGTGGAGTATCTTTACGCGCACCTACCTTGAGCAATCTACTCCATTTGAGCTGGTGAGCTTCTCAACCATAGAACACTTCACCGACAGCGACACGGTGCGTTGTCTCTTGAGGGTTCGAGTCAATGGTAAGGTGATGGACCTAGAGGGGAGTGGTAATGGTCCGATCGATGCGTGTCGAGCGGCGCTGTTGCAGTATGGATGTCGAGCGTTTCGAATCGCAAATTACGTTGAGCATGCCCGCACTGCGGGCTCGGATGCGGATGCAGTTGCTTACATTCAAATTGAAACGAGTGGCGGACGGACGA
>JBIIHY010000128.1:0-8092 GCA_044235305.1 Bdellovibrionota bacterium | reverse complement strand
ATATTAACCTTAAGTATCGCACGTCAAGCTAGGAATCATATGAATACCATCAAAGAAGAAGACTTCATACAGAGTATCAATGACGCTCTACAGTTTATCTCGTATTACCATCCATTAGATTTTATCCAAGCGATGCACAAGGCCTACCTTGCAGAGCAATCTCCAAGTGCCAAGGATGCCATCGCGCAGATATTAGTGAACTCCCGTATGTCAGCAGAGGGGCACCGACCACTGTGTCAGGATACAGGAATCGTGGTTGCTTTTGTGAAGATCGGAGTTGGCGCACGTATTGATACGTTAAGACCGCTGCAGGAGCTTCTCGATGAAGGAATCAGGCGTGCGTATAAAAATCAGGATAATCCGTTGCGTGCCTCGATAGTCTCAGACCCCGCCGGAAAACGGAGGAATACGAAGGATAACACACCAGGTGTTTTGCATGTTGAGTTTGTGCCCGGCGATGCAATTGAAGTTACCGTGGCCGCTAAGGGTGGTGGCTCCGAAAATAAAGCTAAGCTTGAGATGTTAAATCCCAACGACGACATCGTGGCATGGGTGCTTGAGACCGTTCCGCACATGGGAGCAGGGTGGTGCCCACCGGGCGTTTTAGGGATTGGAATCGGCGGTACTGCTGAGAAAGCGATGTTGTTAGCCAAGGAATCCTTAATGGCGCCCGTTGATATTCATGAATTAAAGGAACGCGGAGCGAAGACACGAGCTGAAGAGCTACGGCTTGAGCTGTTTGAAAAAGTGAATCAATTGGGCATCGGCGCTCAGGGGCTTGGAGGTCTTGCAACAGTGCTTGACGTTAAGGTGCTTGATTACCCAACGCACGCTGCTTCGCTGCCAGTTGCTATGATACCGAACTGCGCGGCAACGCGGCATGTTCATTTTACCCTTGATGGTTCGGGTCCAGCTACTCTTACGCCTCCTTCTCTTAGTGATTGGCCAAGTGTTTCATTTTCGCCCGGTCCTGGAGCGCGCAGACTTAATCTCGATACCGTTACGCGAGACGAAGTTGCAAGCCTCAAACCGGGAGAAACTGTGCTGTTGTCGGGTAAGCTTTTGACTGGTCGAGATGCCGCTCATAAACGAATCGCGGATATCTTAGCTAAGGGTGAGCCTCTTCCGCAGGGTGTAGATTTTAACAACCGCTTTATTTACTACGTGGGTCCGGTGGATCCGGTGCACGGAGAAGTTGTAGGCCCTGCAGGACCGACCACAGCAACGCGCATGGATAAGTACACGGAGCTTATGCTTTCGAAAACTGGCTTGCTCGGAATGGTCGGTAAAGCTGAGCGTGGCCCAGAGACAGTCGAGCTCATTAAAAAATACAAAGCAGTTTACCTCATGGCAGTTGGGGGTGCAGCATATCTAGTGTCAAAAGCTATCGTTGCCGCAAGAGTGGTCGCTTTCGAGGACCTCGGCATGGAGGCAATATACGAATTTGAGGTCAAGGATATGCCGGTCACTGTCGCCGTTGATAGCAGTGGAGTCTCTGTGCACGAGGTCGGGCCGCAGAAGTGGCGGAGCAAGCTGCTTAAGATAGTTGAGTAAGAGGCTGGAATAAACGGTTTAGTATCCCTGCTCTATAAACTCCCTACCTATAAACACGTAAGAGGTAAACGATAACTCGAGAAACGAGGCTTTTCCGGCAGGAGATATCTTCTTTAATCCCTCAAGTGCAAATACAGGATTTTGCGCATTGGTTATAAGAAGAGCAGCATCGTGGAAGACTGCGGCAGAGAAAAGATGATCAGTTGACCCAAATTTCTTTTTGTACTGAGTGGTAAATTCAGAAGTAACTTTTGGACCAGAAAAAAAGACCCCATCAAGTGCTCCGGCTGCGGCATCGATATCGACTGTCGCCTCAACCCAGTTGCAGGCAAATAGAGGGATTTCTATCTTTAATTGTTTAAACTGTTTGGCAAATATGCCGTTGTCGCCTGGATTTAAGCAGAGCCCAATCGCGTCGTATTTCGCTGCGCGAGCCTTGAGAATCTCTGCTTGAAAGCTTGGTGGCGTAAGAGAGAAAGAACGGTGAGTGCTCCCAGGGAGTGCATCCTTAATAGCAGCTCCCCAATCATTGGCGTACGTGTGAGCCGAGGTGAATACCGCGACACGTTTTAATCCTCGCTTTTGCAAGATTTGGATAAAAGCGCCGAAGTCTCTCTTATTAGTGTCCCACAGGCGGGTTACAAGAGGCTCAGAATCAATCTCTCCTGCTTCGGAAGCCCAAAGGTAGATCGGTATGTTTCGGCGCCGTGCTATCGGTACGACTGCTTGCGCAGTTACCGTGTCGCCCACGACTAACTTTGAGATCCTGTCGTGTTCGATTAATTTGTTGAAAGCAGAGAGGGTCTTCGTGGGGGTGAACTGGTCATCCTCGTAAACAAATGAGAAGCCAGCAGGAATAGGAGCAAGCTCGATACCTCGGCGATATGCCATTCCGTACGCAGCTCCTACTCCCGAAAAGCCAGCGATTACTCCAACCTTTTCCTGTGCAGAGGATTCATAAGGGGAGGTGAATAGGGCAAAGCATGCGGCGAGCGCGGATAGTGCCAAGCCTTTGCGGCCACGATAGGTAGTCTTCATCGCTCCTCCCAGAATTCACCTTAGGTCCAAAAAGACAACAGTATATATTACCTATCTTGCGCATATTAAAAAAAATTGCAAAAGAACTCATGCGGGATAGCTACATCATCCTGCTTGTCTAAGTGGCTCTTTGTTAGCTTAGCCTAGTCCATAAACGAGTTGGCGTGTCGGAGGGAAGATGTCTTTACAGAAAATCGTATGTAGTCTTGTATCGGTTGCCGTAGTCTTCTCTGCCGCAGGTGCGTATGCACAGCCAGCGGCACTTGCCGGCAGTAATGGAGGTATCGGAGTGAAGGGTGGAGCCGCAGCAGCCCCGCCACCAGCCTGTGATGTCACTCCTAAAGACCCTGCCGTTTGGGATAAGAGCATCTTGTTTGGTCTTAACTATACAGATGGAAATACGAAGACAACGAATATTAACCTCGGCGGACGAGCCGCTCGCGACTATGAAAACAACGCATGGTTGTTTCAGGCCGATTACAACTACGGTAGCGCTGCAGATAGTGCCAATGACCCGCGTAAAGAAAATAAAAACAACATCCGCGGTCTCGCTAATTACCGCCGCATTCTCGATGAGTCCTGGTTCGCCGGAATGGGTACTTCGTTTGCTCACGATGAGATAGCTGATCTCAAGTACCGAGCGATACTTAGCCCAGGAGCTGGTGCTTACGTAGTGCGAGATGAGGATCTCAAGGTGAGCCTTGAAGCAGGTCCTTCATACGTCTTCGAGAAGCTCGGTGACGTAACTGATAATTTTGCGGCAGCGAGGGTGGCCAATCGAATCGATTGGGTTATTACGCCTACTTCAAAGATATTTCAGTTTGCTGAGTATCTCGTGAGCTTAGAGGATTCAGATCAGTATATTGTCAACGCTGAAGCGGGTCTCGAAGCCGCGATTAACTCCTCTATGAGCCTTGTGTTTTCCGTTAGAGATTACTACATCAATCAACCAGCCGTCGATCGTGTGCCGAATGATGTAATCACGTTGACGGCCCTCAAGGTGACTATATAGTAATCGTTTCGCTCGGTGTGCATGAGACATAGATAAGGGAGCTGATATGAGTGTTGGGGATAAGGCATTTTCGTTACTTGATGAGTTTAAGGCATTTGCTTTTAAGGGGAACGTAGTCGACCTTGCTGTGGGTGTTATCATCGGAGGCGCGTTCGGAAAGATCGTTGACTCATTGGTGAAGAATATAATCATGCCGTTTGTCTCGGTCATCATCCCGGGTGACCAGAGCTATGTCACATGGGAGCTCGTGTTGAATGGCAAAAAGATCCCCTACGGCCTTTTTATTGGTGAAGTTGTAAACTTCGTTATCGTAGCGCTAGCGCTCTTCTTCTTTATCGTAAAGTTCCTTGGTTTTATCACCAGGGCTAAAAAGGCTGCCGCCGCTGCACCTGCAGCACCCCCACCACCAACAGTTGATCAGCAGCTTCTAACGGAGATCCGAGATCTCCTGAAGAAGTAAGGGACGGGCGCTGGGCTGATAGTTTATGGACCGCGGACCTTCCAGGTCCGCCAGTAGTTTCGTGGGGTACTACAAAGCTGTTCTGGACCGCGGACCTTCTAGGTCCGCCAAGACCGTAGCTTGGGAACGGTAGTAAACTGTAGAATAGCAACCCATTTTTAGTTGCTCCCCTACAACCATCCTATGCTACACTTTCAGGGTTATTCATGTGGTTTTGAGGTGAAGTATGGGACACATTCTTAAGAGCATTCCGGCAGGACAGAAGGTTGGTCTAGCGTTCTCAGGTGGCTTAGACACCAGTGTCGCCGTAGCATGGATGCGCGAGAAGGGGGCTATTCCATTTGCTTATACAGCACACCTCGCGCAACCTGATGAGACCGATGTTGAATCAATCCCAGCCCGTGCTCTTGCATACGGTGCAGAGAAGGCGCGCCTTGTTGATTGCCGAGCAGATCTCGCCCGCGAAGGGTTTATCGCGCTTATGTGTGGAGCTTTTCACATCTCTACCGCCGGCAAGATCTACTTTAACACCACCCCCCTTGGTCGTGCCGTAACGGGGACGAAGCTTGTAGCTGCGATGGCAGAGGATGGTGTAAATGTGTGGGGCGACGGAAGTACGTATAAGGGTAACGACATAGAGCGCTTTTATCGCTATGGCCTCTTGGTAAATCCAAACTTGCAGATCTATAAGCCATGGCTCGATGAGGTCTTTATTAATGAGCTTGGCGGACGCGCTGAGATGAGCGCCTTCTTGGCGGCTCGAAATCTTCCGTATAGAGCTTCGGGCGAGAAGGCATATTCGACAGATTCGAATATGTGGGGAGCTACGCATGAAGCTAAAAAGCTTGAATTCCTGAATGAGTCAGAGAAGCTGATAGAGCCGATTATGGGTGTTAAGTCGATCGACCCATCGGTTGCAATAAAAACTGAGAGCGTAACAATTGAGTTCTTTGAGGGCGTTCCCGTTAAGATAAATGGGAAAGAGTTTGCTGACCAAGTGGCCTTAGTTCTTGAAGCCAACGCTATTGGCGGTCGACACGGATTAGGAGTCTCCGACCAGATCGAGAACCGAATCATAGAAGCTAAGAGCCGCGGAATATATGAGGCGCCTGGTATCAAGCTGCTTCATATAGCGTATGAGCGTCTGGTATCTGGAATTCACAACGAGGATACCCTCGATCACTACCGTGTAACGGGCTACCGCCTCGGTCGCTTGTTGTATCAAGGGCGTTGGTTTGATCCGCAGGCGATGATGATTAAGGAGTCACTTGTTCGTTGGGTTGGTAAGGCTATCACTGGAAAAGTTACGATAGAGCTTAGACGAGGAGATGACTATTCGATTCTTGATACTGAGAGTCCAAACCTTACCTATCATCCTGAGCGCTTGACGATGGAGAAGGGCGGGGAAGGGTTTACAGCGCATGATCGAATTGGCCAGCTCTCACTTAGAAATCTTGATATCGCTGATACTCGCGGCAAGATTCAGGTGTACCGAGATGCAGGAGTAATCGCAGAAAATTCGCCAATAACTGACCTTTTGGAGTAAAACGGCCATGGTGAGTAAGAAGATATTCTTCGGTGTTGCTGTGGCACTTGCTGCGCTCCCTGCAGCGGCTCTAGCTGAAAAAGCCTGGGTGCAGGTGCGCGAGACTAAGGTGCGTACTCAGCCGCTCTTTTATGCAGCAGGTACAAGTACGCTGAGGTACGGGGACCCTGTTGAGCAGGTAGGCAGCTCAGGTGCATGGAGTGAGGTGCGGGCAGCAGGAAGTAAAGGGTTTCTCCCCTCGACCGTACTGTCTCGGAATCAGATCGTGCTCTCCTCTCAAGATATTCGGAAAGTCAAAGCCGACTCTGGTGAGATCGTGTTGGCTGGTAAAGGCTTTAGTAAAGAAGTCGAAAACGAATTCAAGGCGGCAAACGCCGATGCCAGGTACGACTTGGTAGATAAGGTTGAAAAGTCAGCACGAGTAGTTCCTTCTGAGCTTGCTGCTTTTGTGAAGGGCGGGGAGTTGAAATAGTCTATGAAGAAGATTTCTATGACGCTTAGAACTGCTCGAGTAGGAGCGCTGGTTGCTCTCTGTGCCCTGGCTCTCTCAGGGTGCGCTGGTAATAACTTGGGAGATATCGGCGCTTCGGTGCTTAGCTCTACGGGTTATGTCTCGGCCGATCAGGCCAAGGGGATATTCTCTGCGGGAGAGAAGCTTGTAAAGTCACAGGAGGAGCTCACGCCAGAGCAGGAGTACTACCTCGGTCGCGCAGTTTCAGCAAAGCTTCTGGCGACGTATACACCTGACAAGAGACGGCCGCTTGAGGCGTACGTGAATAAAGTTGGAGCAGTTGTTGCTGCTGGCTCTGAAGTCCCTGAAACATTCGGTGGGTATCATTTCGTGATCGTTGAATCCTCAGCGATAAATGCAGTGTCTGCTCCTGGTGGATTTGTCTACGTTTCATCGGGATTCCTCAAGTTGTTACCGGACGAGGATGCATTAGCTGCTGTTTTGGCGCATGAAATTGCGCACGTTGTAAAGCGTCACGGGGTAAATGCCATCTCAAATGCGAATCTCTTTGCAGCGCTCACAGAGTTTTCTCAGCAGAGCGCTTCGGTTGCAGCGAGTAATGTCTCTTCCCCAGTAGACCTTGGCCCGATGACGTCGATGTTGGGTGAGAGTGTAGCGGGAGTCGTTGATACCCTTTTAAATAAAGGCTTTGATCGCAAGCAAGAGTACGAAGCAGACCTCTACGCTGCGCAGCTTCTGCAGCGCGCAGGGTACAATCCAGGTGCGTTGATTACGGTGCTTGAGCTGCTCAAAACCCACACTGCGGAGAGCTCCGAAGGGTGGTTTGCCACGCATCCGCAACCAGACGATAGAATCGAAGAGCTAAAAGATGATTTCTCTTTTCCGGAAGGGGGTACCTCGGCACCGGTCCGGACTGCAAGGTTTAAAAAGGCTATCGGGTAACAAAAGCCTTTGAAGAGAGCCCTTCGAAATAGTGTAGGTGGATAGGTCGATGCGCTTAGCTTATCAGAAGGCTCTTGGAGCTATCACTATCGCACTCGTTGCTTCAGTGCTGGTATGTGCAGGGCTTGCATCGGGATACCTCCAGGAAGTTGAAAACCGCACTTGGGATGCGCGCGTGCGACTCCTCGCCGATCCTTCAGCACACAATAAGAAGATTAAGATAATCGCTATCGACCAGTCCTCACTCGACCGATTCGCGCGACATGAGAAGATCTTTTGGCCATGGCCACGATCACTCTACAATCCGGTGCTATTGTATCTTAAAGAGGCTGGGGCCAGAGCAGTAGGCTTTGACATGCTCTTCACTGAGAACTCCAGTCAGGTTGAAGATGACCGTGAATTTGCAGGTGTAATTGGAGGTTCGCTTCCGGTAGTTTCTGCAATTGCGGTGCAGGAGTCGGGATTACCTCTCACTGATGAATCTGTGCGTACATTGCGTTCCCTGCAGAGCAGGGGACAGGAATTTACCAGAGCATTTCTGAACCCTAAAACGGAGCACCACTATAGCGATGCTGCCGTTCCGTTTGCAGAGCTTCTCGAGGCAACACCGTATGTCGGCAGTGTAACCGCCAAGGCAGATAGCGATCAGATCTTTCGCCGCACGTGGCCTGGAGTATACCTGCACGATATTGAGATCCTCTCTCTGCCATTTGCGCTCTATCAGGCAGTTGGAGGATCGGTTGAGCGCGGTGCTGATTTGCGGCGCACGGAGAGCCCTGATGGAAGTCATCTGGTGCGTTTTTTTGGGCCAGCGACCACCTACGACACGGTTTCAATACAAGCAATAATCGAGAGCTGGGTACGCATTTCCGAGGGGCGCGAGCCAGTTGTGCCGCGCTCTGAATTTAAAGATGCAATAGTCCTAATTGGAACTGTATTTCCAGGGCATTTTGATCTTCGTCCCGTCCCGTTTGCTGGAAACTATCCAGGTGTCGAGTTTAACGCCACAGTTCTCGACAATCTGCTGGATAACTCGTTTATACGAGAAGTCTCGCTATCTGCCTCTAT
>JBIIHY010000127.1:0-8101 GCA_044235305.1 Bdellovibrionota bacterium | reverse complement strand
TATACGCTCCGATAAAGATTCCCTCGCAATTGTCTAGAGATCTACCTTCGAGTGTCAAGCCTAATTAAAAGTGGCAGCTCCGTGTGTAAAAAGAGATTCTATTTGGCGACTCTCAAGTACCCACTAATCCCGTCGATGGCCCCTACGTCGTCAAGCAATAGCTATCAAACACATCGCCGGTTTCAATCGAACATCCAGCTAGCACAAAATTCAGCTAAAAACGATAGAAGGCGACACGGTTTTAGAAGCCCACAGAATCAAGCATACCATCGACCAAGTGTCGCTCATCAACGAACGCTTCAAGCGGAGAGTGGCAGGCTTTCCGTTCCGAGTTTTTCGCTGATCGAACAGGAGTAGTACATACCATGCGCCAGATTCAATATAGGGACTATCTTGAGATTTCGCTTCAGGAGCTTGAGCTCGTTATTCCAGAGCAGGTAGTCGGTTTTCTTGCGTGGTCGAAAAAATAAGAAATGCTGCTCTACCACGCGTTGCTTTTTGGCGGACCTAGAAGGTCCGCGCTCCACGGAAAAAACTACTCAATCCCCTCTTCCTTCATGCGTCGCAGCATCTTTCTGTCGTGGGCAGTTGGGCGCTCGGAGGGACCGCTTGAAGAGGCTAGGCGGTGCATCTCTGAGACGTGCTCGCGGCGCCCCTTACTCTCGTCTGTTTCGCTGTACAATTCGGCAGCAACAGCCGGTGACCCTCGGTACGGAGAGATGCCCTTTACTACGATCTCAAAGCGGCCGCGCGGAGAGTTGATGAGGATATTCTGCCCGACCTGAACGATCCGACTCGGTTTCGCCCGTACGTCATCCACGTACACCTTACCACCTTCAATTGCTTCATGCGCCAACGCGCGAGTCTTAAAGAAGCGCGCTGCCCACAACCACTTGTCGAGCCGCACGTCATTAGTTGAGTCGTCGCTGTCTTCTTTGGGCCTTCTGCTCATTCGTCCGATCCAATTCCCACTACATCTTTAACGCCAAGCGTACCATCTCAGGGTGACTTGCATAAAGCTGACTAACAAGATCAGGGGTGACCACGTGCCAGCGCGCGTCCTTTGCGTCATCCGCCCCACACACCTCTTGCGAGGTGCCTTCAAGATGCAGATGGTACGCCTCACTTTCAATCCATGCATTATCCGTCATTCGAGGATCGATAACGAGCCCAGAGAATGTACATCTAGCCTTTGAAAAGTCTAGCGCCAGTTCTGTCTCCTCACGCAATTCTCGCGCAGCAGCTTCTCGAGAGCTCTCGCCTTTATTTAGAAATCCGCCAGGCAGCGCCCACTCTCCTGATTCCCGAAGGATTAGCAAAAGCTCAAGCCTACCAGATTGTGGCCCAATTCTGGTCACTATTGCATCCGCCGCCTTGTTAGGTCCCCACTTGTAAAGCGCACCACGACCAGCGATACCGGTACGGCCAACCGGATTGAGTGGTCGACCCGTCTCGCTATCAAGCTTATATTCGCCGAGCCAACTTGAGATTTCACCGGTGCGGTACAGCTCTTTAAATTGTTCAGCAGATACTTGAGCTGGGTGCGCTTGGCCGCTTGGATTACAGGTGGGGTCCTGGGCTAGGACCCGCGTGGAGTCATAGAATCGCGGGGCGTAACCAAGGAAGCTTATCTCCCACGGCTGCATGTCACTCGGTATCTGAGCGCGCTCAGGATAACCTGCCGCCGTTTCAAACCGGTGCGCTTCTCCTCCATTCCGTGACAAAAAAACTCCTACCGCTGTCTTCGTTGAGCGCCCCGCGCTGCTGGCCTGTGATGTGAACATGATATCACCTACCTCCCCACCTCAACACCCCGTTCTCTAGCGCTCGCTGTGGTAGCGCGAGATACCTCTCGTTGCATGGGTTTTAGGTACTCATCGCTAACCGCACTTGAGACCCCGCGTTCAGCTAGTTGGCGTAATGTTTTAAGGTCATCCCCCGAGCAAAGATTCACAGCTCGAGTTGCATCAACGATTACTTCAGTCTTAAAGCCGAGTGATTGAGCATCAAGCGCACTCCATGCGACACAGTAATCGAGTGCAAGCCCACACACTGAAAGTGTTATCTGACCCGGCTCAACTCCCCTACGCTTTGCCTCGGTAAGTAAGAGAGCTCGCAGCGGCGTCTCGGAAGCACGTGCATTATCAAAGAAGGCGCTGTAGCTATCGATCTCTTTATTGGTTCCCTTGTGAATGACGTGGTGTATCGCCTTTCTATCAAGTTGAGGGTGTAGTTCAGCACCGGCTGATCCCTGAACACAGTGGTTCGGCCACATGGTCTGCTTGCCACCGTTGATATCGATCTGCGAGAAGAGCTGAGCTTTGTGAGTTTCTGCAAAACTCACGTGACCAGGCGGGTGAAAATCGCGCGTTGCAATTACTAGATCAAACTCCTTAGACGCCACAAGCTTGTTTATAATCGGCACTATTCGGTCACCCTCAGGCACCGCCAGGGCTCCGCCTGGACAAAAGTCATTCTGTACATCGACCAGTAACAGCACCTTCATACGCAATCTCCCCGATTAAAAGGGCCAGCGACCGTACATCACCAGCACATCATGCCTGTGGGAGCACTATGCGTAATTGTAGAGTCTTTGTTTACCTTGTCTTATTTTTAGCAGCATTCGCCGAATTCGATGATTATCGAGGGATTGATAAAACAGGAACGGAGTGAGTAGCAACGAGCGCCCAACTCCAGCAAATCCGCTCCTCTTTATATAGCAACGCGGTCACGCAGTACGCCCGCTCTGTACGAATCTGCAAGATCGTGCAAGCAAACAATATCGACTCGGAAGGGCAAACTACTCTCTTCGAGCGATTCCCTAATACGGGATAGAAGGCTCTCTGGAACCACACCTTCCACTAAGATATCGAGGTCCGAAAATTTCTTGTAATCCCCACGTGCGCGCGAACCGAATACGAAAATCGATGCACCCTGCTTTAGGAGAGGGGCTATAAGAATATCTGTCAGCACCTGCTCATGCTGCGCTGTAAGACCGAACCGAGTCATAATTCATTTTCGATGTTCTGAATCAATTGCTGCACATAGCTCGGTAGCTCCTTAGCTCGCGCATAGACCTCTTCTGCCAGAGATTCATTGTATGTGTGACTCGATAGGTTACGAGCATCAACGAAACGGATCCACGCCTCGGGATCATCGACCAAGCCCAGACGTGCTCCTTCACGAAAAACATTTTTAGGAGTCAGCGCCTCACTTATCCCAGAGAGTGAGAGGAACCGTTGTAGAGCTTTCCAGCTTAGCTCAACCGTAAACTCAAAGCGTTGAATCGTAGCGTCACGAACTATATCCGTTTTATCTAGTGCCAAGGCCTCTTTGAGCCTCTCAAGTGCTTTCTTAAGTTCGTCGAGCTGCAACGGTTTCTGCGTCATGGTAAAAGGCTACCATACATTCCCCTCCGTGGGCACACCTAAAGAGACCGGACTGCGCTAGGCCGAAAACTGATGCCTCACAGAGCTCTGGAAATCGAGCATATGAGCAGCCCTCCATAGCAGCGTTATGGCCTGCCCGCAGCGCAGCTCATCAATATGATCAACCATCTCACGCAAGGACACCCAATGAAGGGTATCTGTTTTTGAGCGTGAGAGATCAACCTCAACGATTATGGGGTACTCAATATCGGGGGTTATGCCAGGGGATTTAAAGTATTTTCCTCCCAATCGCTTGGATTGTGACACCGTGACGTCGAAAAGCTTTCCGAATTTATCAACTGTGAACTGCCTAGCCACGTGCATAGAGGTCACATCCGAAGGAATACGAATGCTCGGCACCGTAGCTAACAGGCTTGTGTGACCAACAAGCTGCGGCCCTGGAAGATCGCGCAGCTCAAGACCCACCATGATATCCTCTGTGCCATCGGCTCTCTTAACTTTTGCTACAGGCAAGAAGGCTACCGTCTGGTGACTTAAACCGCTGTGGTCAGCAGGCTCGACGTAGTCCCACTCCTTACTCGAACCGGTTGTGGCTTCCCCGCTTAAGCGCTCGGTGAACTCGCGCCGATGCGTTGAGAGCACTAACGGTTCTTTGCGTTTGACTTCGTTGAAGACTTTACGGGCGGGGAGATTCAAAAGCTCAGAGATGTGAGAGACCTGCAACGTGCCCTGATCCTGTGCCTTAAGGTTAAGCACCTCTCCAAGCCAAGGACCTCGAGATATACAGTGCCTTCGCAAGAGGCTGTAAATTACCCGCTCCAGACGCGCATCTTGCTGTTGCCCAACCTGCTGCGCCTGTAAAAAATGAACGGCATTAAAAGTTCGCGCGCGGAAGTGACTGCCATAAGGAGCGTGGCGATCTTCTATCTTAGTGTCGCCTGCCGGCAACCCAGTTACTTGAACCGGTGTAGATAAAACAAACTCATCAAGCACATCGGCCCCAGTGAAGTATTGAAGCGGAGTTTGGAACTTGTGCGGCAAAGCGGCGTCTACACCAGCTTTTTTGGAAAGCGCATCCTCGACCGCTTTCTTCGCGGCCGAGGCATCACCCGCCACGTCGGGGGTCACGAGCAACCCTATCTGCTCAGGGAGGTAGCCACCGTGCACTGATTGATCGAGTGCGGGGTGGAGAACTGTAAGCGGACGCGGGGACACTCGTCCTCGTACCAGGAGTGCGCCGTCTTGTATATCATACGGAACAACATCGAGGGTGCGCTTCTCTCGGGAAGCCACCTCTCGATATCCAACAACCTCTCCTGTCGCTGGATCGAGCTGCTCGAAACACCGAATCGAAACGAAAGGGTTGCTTCGCTGCGGCTTCTCTTCGCCAACACTAAATCCGATACCTTCACCTCGTGCCACTTTTTGAGCAACGGTTATGTGATTAGTAGGATATGTATCGCGCGGAAGTCGGTTAAGAGATTCGACCTGCACTAATGTGTCATCAACGTATGCGCTATGCTCAGGGCCTGCATAGATTAAGCGCATCTCTGGGGCGACACCGGGGCCTCCAGCCACTATACTATCTATTCTCTCCTTAACTGATTGCGCAGTATACAACCGCTTACGCTCGTGTCCCCAATCTGAGTAGTAACGATACTTGGCGAGAAACTCTGCTGCTACTGCGTGAGGAGCTAACCAAACCTGTTGTTTCTCATCTTTTCTGAGGAGCTGTACGTTCTTCCAGTCATCCTCTGATATACATTTTTCATCTCGTGTTGCCACGAACTCCCTAAAGAGATCTCCGATTTCCTTACCGGAAAGGGCTCCGGGTGCTGTTTCACGACTAAAATGCAGCCGAACGTTACCTTCTAGGTCTGTACGGAGTGTATCGCGCACGACAAGAACTCCTCCGTTGGCAAGAGACGCTTTTTTCACTCGCAGGAACGCCTCCAACCTTTTGTTTCGCACAGTAGGATCAGGGTCGTTCCCGATTACATCCGGTAAGCAACCGTTTACAATGACGGCACTTGCTGAACCATCAGGGAGCAATAACCCCTGCTTGGCTTCTGACGATAGCAGGTTGGAGCGATGCCCGACTCGATTTGCACCCTTCTGCGAAGACGCAAAGGTTTCTGCGAACACAACATTACCGGGTATCTGCAGCGCCACACTGAAGGCGTCGTGCGCTGTTCCCGCATACATAACAGTACCACCCTCTGACGGTAAACTTGGAAAGATCCCAGCCAAACGCTCGCGTTGCTGCTCATCCAACAACCCAAACCGAATCTTGTGACCTGCTTCACGTCTAGCCCCCTCCTGAGAGATGGGAGGCCACACGTACCAGCGAAACGGAATAACAACCTTTGCTCGACCTGGAACATCAATGGTCTCGGTAATGTTCTCCCCTGAATCCTCAAAGCCACGAGCGTCTAGGGCTTTCTGAGCCTCTAACCAGATAGCTTTACCTTTTGGATCAAGCGTTAGGGATGAATCCAGTGGGAGCAGGTCAGTAAGCACCATGCCGATTATCGGACCACCGGTAGATATATCTTTTATAGTATCGATGATGCGTGAGAACGCTTCACCTGGAGGAAGTTGCAAGCGCGCCACATCATCAACGAAGAGACGTATTAGGCGATGGCTCTCTCCGTGAAAGAGCCGGTCGGGAATATGGTCCCCATCAGGAAAGTTCTCCCTGCCACGAATCACGATACCGTAACCGTGAACGGCTTCTGTGCTCGTGCGATCAGTAGGATCCTTCCCTTTAAGAAGAACTAGTGAGGCCCCGGGTCGGGTAACCAGATCTAATGTCTTTTTAATGGTATCTGGTGGTAGTCCTGGATACGCCTGATTCATGCGTATCATTGATGTCTGCGTCATGCGCATAACCTGTGCGAGTTCTACTACCGCCTCGCGCTGGTTTGGAGAGAGTGTGTCACTATCTTTTAGAAGATCAAGGAATTCTTTAGAGTCTTTTCCACGCAGGAATTCGAACGTTTGAACTTTTAAGGTTATGGTATCTGAAAATTTTGCATGAATAGTGCCGGGCAGTGATGGACTCAAGCCGTCTCCTACGACTAGCTGCGTAGCAGCAGAAGTCGGTGGTTCGGTCACAGATTGGGGGGCGACTGCTGTGGGACTCCTCATTGCCTTTAATTGTACCCCTTGGGCGCTAACTACGGAAACTGCCCGCCGGCTTAGGGCCTGCCGCCACGGTGCTAATAAACACAAAGACCAACAAGACAATAGAGTTAGCTACTATTATAAATCGATAGCAGCACCCTCTTCTACGAAAAATCGCACCTTTGGGTAGCGGAATTTGGTCAGGGTCTTGATGGTGTGGATTGAGTCACCGAGGTGCTCGTACATATCTTGAATGATGCGGGTTACTTCCTCAGGTCGTGCGACCTCAACGTTTACCTCATAACCCCACGACCCTAGGCAGTCTATAAGAGTCGTTACGTTCTTGTGCCGAGAGCAAAAATTAAACATACGCGTACTCAGCTCGGCATCAAGCCCCTTCGTGTACACCAGCAACTTAAAGCTCTCCATGTTGAACTTACCGGCATCAACGGCGTAGATCTCTCCGGCGATAACACCGCGTTCGCGCAACTTAGCGAGTCGCAACTCCACAGTAGATAATGGGACCTGAATTTTTAGAGCCAACTGTCGATGCGAGAGGTGTGCGTATGTCGTCAAACCGCTCAAGATCTTCGAGTCAAGCTCATCGATCTCAACTACCTCTTTTTTATCAAAGGTGACAGTAATCGGACTGACAGAGAAGCGCTTACTTGTAAGGTAGCGGCGCGGAAAAACAGTTGATGAAACCTGAACCGAGATGGCTTTATCGTGAAATATCGCTTTGTGCTTATTAGAAATGGCGGTGAGAAATTCAATCAGTGGTGGGAGCCGTTTCGCACACACCCCCACTCCATACTGAAACTCTCCTCCGAACTCACCTACCCATAATACGTTCGGAGAGGCGATAAACGATTTTATGAGAGCATCTTGCTGCCCCCGGCGCTCTCCTCCAACCGTGAAAAAGAGGTGATAAATAGTGTATCCGAGACGGTGTAGATTGATAAACGGAATCGGGGTAATAACCTGTCGATTAACCAGACTGTGGAGCGCGTACCGTATCGAATGCTCCCGATATCCAGACTCTTTACGAAGAACGGATATCGGAGCATTCGCTCGTAGCTCAGCGCTTGCCAGTATTGTGGCTTCTTTCTCTGATATCTTCACAGTTCTGCTCCTACAGTGGTGTTTTCAGCCGATTTAAAAATTACCATGCTGGAACTCACCTTAGAAAGCCCATCTTTGAAGCGTCTCCAGTCGTCTTTATGCCGACATCGCCATCTCATACTTCTCGCATACCGCATCAATAAGAGCCTTTGTCCTAACACTCGGTTTAGCACGGAGCCCCTTAAGCTGCCCACGACTGAGCGTTGAGAGATCTAGAAGACGCGCGTGAGCTTTGCGGCGCGC
This sequence comes from Bdellovibrionota bacterium, assembly GCA_044235305.1. Classification (GTDB taxonomy): domain Bacteria; phylum Bdellovibrionota_C; class UBA2361; order UBA2361; family OMII01; genus OMII01. The sequence continues at coordinate 221 of JBIIHY010000127.1, read as the reverse complement.
CTTGGCCTCGTCTACGCTATCTGCGTAGCAATAGTTTATCCCGGCAACAAGCAGAGGCTCAAAGAGGGCGACAACATCACCATCAAGCTCCTCACCCGCTTGCACAACAACTCGCTTCCCATCGACTATGGCAAGCTGTGGCTCTCCCGGAAGAGACTCTTTTCCGGGGCTGTTTGATTTTTTCAAGGTCGGCTCCTCACGACCGGAGATATCAGTGTACT
>JBIIHY010000126.1:0-8123 GCA_044235305.1 Bdellovibrionota bacterium | reverse complement strand
CGGCGCACCAACACAAGGTGGTCTCTACCTTTCCAAAGGAAGAGATCCTCGCATGGTCGTTCGGAGCTGATTCGCAGCGGGCTCTCTCTAAGTTGCGCCTTTTCGCCAGAGTTCGAGCGCTTTCGCTCTCAGGCGAGGTGCTCGTGTCGCATACAAAAGAGTTTTTCGCAAAACCTGTAGGAAGTGGTGGACGTCGTGTTGTTGAGTTGAGCGCGCCACTGCCTCAGATCGTTGACGTCGAGGCTTCGTTGTATGCGCAAACATCGCTCGTATCGTGCCGCGCGTTGGTTAATATGCCTTTTGAGTGGGCCGCAGAAGAGGGCGTAGTAGTCAGTGGTGTTGTCGTATTTGCAGATGGACAGCGGCGCGAGATAGTCAATCGACGCATCGGCTCTCACCGTGCATCGCCCTGGATCAGTAAGCGTCTAGGATTGAGTCAGATTCCGATTGAGTGTGAATACGCACTCAGTGCAGCCGAGGGATCTCCAACGCATGTTGAGATATCTCTGAGGTCGGCACGTGACGAGCAGCTCCACTGTGTGAATTGCGGAGTGGCTGTAACAGGTGTGCTAGCAGATGTAGTAGACGAGGAGGGACTTGATCGCTCTCGTGAGCATTTCGATCACGCCGGCAGCAATGGAGCGGCTGAGTCGCTCTCAACCTCTGATGGTGGAGATGCAGAGGCTCGCAAGGCTGGAATCTTTGGATGGATTTGGCGCTAAACGAGCCCGCTACGTAGAGCGCAGATAGGCCGCTCTAAGTTTTTCGTCACACTGTATACAGCTTCCTAGGTCCACAAATACGATAGGTACTGGCTGCTTACACTTCTTGCAGAAACCAATAAAGAGGCGTTTTGTTGGGCGTAGCATCGCAAGAAACATAACTGAGATAGAAAAAAACACGAGAAAGCGCAGCGGTGAAACCTCGGCGCCGATTGATAGAGCTCCAACGAGGCTTATGCTTCGGGCGATCAGCAGCGGAATAAGCGATAGTACAACGAGTTGAGACTCCCATTGCAGCAGGCGCGACCAGGCGTCAGTCTTAATCATGTGCGAGTGACGCGCATTTGTGCGCAGGCTGTGCGCGATGCCGTGCAGAGTTGCAGCAGTGATAAGTACAATAAGTGCTAAGCCCCAAACACCGCTTATCTGAAGCAGAGAGAGGATCTTTAGGGCAATAATTCCACCTACAAATACTCCGCTCATAAGGGGAATAAGAAACGGTTTTGACTCAAGTTGTTTAGCGTTGAGTATTCGTAGGGCGGCCATCGCTCGATAGAGCGCCTCCTGCGCCAGGAATGGCAGCAGCACCAGCGCCGCAACAGTCGCCCAGGAGAGGGCCTGGCGGGGGTCTATTCGCCCGGGTTCACAGAGTAAAAGCAGGGGATCCGCCAAGAGGGAGAGAGCCAGGATTGTCCAGATACGCTCCAAACGAGCAAAGGGCCCAATGCGTCCTTTGGGAGCTGCCGCAGGAGGGCTTGTATCGTTTGGCTTTCGTAGTAACCTTGACACTGTGAGATCTCCAAACGGTTCAAATTCTAACGCCACGCGCGCCGGTGCTCGCGATGAGGCCTACCTTTCCGTAGCCGAAGTTGCGCGCGGTATCAACGATCTTTTTGAGCAACACCTAGCTCAGGTCCTCTTTCGTGGCGAGATATCGCAGTTAACTGTGGCTCAAAGTGGACACGTCTATTTTACCGTGAAGGATGAAAATGCGCAGCTCTCGTGTGTAGTGTGGTCGGGGGTGGCACGGACGCTACCTTTTAAGCCACAGGTTGGCATGGTGGTGCGTTGCCATGGGCGACCTAACGTCTACCCGCCAAGTGGCCGAATGCAGGTAGTTGTGCACCGTTTGATGGAAGACGGAGAGGGGGCGCTGCAGCGCAAATTCTTGCAGCTTAAGGCGCAGTTAGAGCATGAGGGGCTCTTTGCCCCCGAGCGAAAGCGAGCGATCCCGTTTCTTCCGAAGGCAGTCGGGATTGTGACTTCAAAGACTGGTGCTGTTATTCACGACATGATGGTCAAGATCCGCGAGCGATTCCCCGCTATGCCGGTGTACCTCGCTGATACCAGGGTACAGGGAGAGGGGGCTGCCGAAGAGATCGTTGAAGCGTTGCGTGCGGTTGAGCGCAGTGGTTTGGTTGATGTGATTATCGTTGCGCGTGGTGGTGGATCCCTTGAGGACCTCTGGGCTTTTAACGAAGAGGTTTTAGTGCGGGCGGTGTTTGCCTGCTCAGTACCGGTTGTCTCAGGAGTGGGGCACGAGGTTGACACGACGTTGTGTGATCTTGCCGCTGATGTGCGAGCGCCGACGCCAACAGCTGCGGCTGAAATGGTGGTGCCTAAGGTAAGCGATCTACTGGTGCGAGTCGCAGAGCTTGAGCGACGGCTGCGGGATAGCGACCGGTGGTTGCAACCCAAAGTACAGCGTATCGACGAGTTGTGTTTGCGCTTTGATGCCCGTATTGGTGCGGTTGTTAACCAGGCGCGGCTACGCCTGAAGGCGGCAGAAGCCACACTGGCTGTGATACGCCCAGACCGAGTGCTCGAGCTTATTCGTTCCCGGGTTGATGCGTTTCAGCAGCGGTTGCAGCGCTCGTCGGTGCAGGAGCTTGCTGCAAGCAAACTCGCGCTCTCAACGATTGCCACACGACTCCAACGCGCAGCGCCACGCGAAGCTGTTGCTCGCCTGCAGGGAGATGTTGAGTCTCTTGCGGGTAGATTGCATGGGGCAGCAGGGCGTGTGTTTGAGCTTAATGCGCAGCGTGTTACACACAGCGCTGCTAGACTTGCTGCTTTAAGCCCCGAGCGGGTGCTTGAGCGGGGGTACGGAATCGTGCGTATCGCGGGAAGGCATGTCAGATCTGCGGATGATGCACGTGCGGGAGCTGAAGTTGAGGTAGCGCTCGCTGATGGAACGATTTTTAGTACAGTTACTAAACATACGAAGGAGATAACATGGCGAAATCTTCAGCCGAAAAAATAACCTTAGAAGCCCTTCAGAAGGGTGAGATAAGTGATGACACCCTGGCGTCCCTAAGTTTTGAGCAAGCGCTCAAGCTGCTTGAAGAGGTCGTGGCAGCAGTTGAGAGTGGTAACCTTCCGCTCGACCAATCAATAGGCTCGTATGAGAAGGGAACCGTGCTGGTTCAGCATCTGCGTAAGCTCCTCTCTGGAGCAGAGGAGAAGTTGCGGGTGTTAGGGAAGGGGGAGTAGGAAGCGACGCAGCTCCCTTAGCCGGAACGCCGAGTGGGAAGCAGGTTCCCTGCTTGCGAAGCGCAGTAGAAGGCATTTTTTTAATTGGTATCTTTTGTCTGTTGGGGGTGAAGCCGCGATAAGCGGCGAGAGGGGGCGGTAAGCCCCCTTGGCCGGAACGCCGAGTGGGAAAAAACGATAGGCCCGAGCCGGAGTCGAACCGGCGCATGACGGTTTTGCAAACCGTTGCCTTAGCCACTTGGCTATCGGGCCGCACGCTACTGGAGGTTGTATCGTGGGAGGGGAAAAATATCAACAACTTGGGGCGGACAAGGGCTAACTTCGCGTCTCGCGGAGCAAGAAATGTTTAATTCGCGGAGTTGTAAGCGCTGTGTTTTCTGCGTTGTAATTATGATCGCAACTGCAAGCCGGTCCTCACAACTACTGGTGCTCCGCCGGCGGTGAGGGGAGCGTCTTTTTTAGTTTGCTAAGCCCTTTTAATTCCAAAGTTTTTGTGTAATATCGGTAGAGAATTGTTGATCCTCAGGGGTTTGTATCATGGCCTACGTTGTCACCTTAAATTGCTTGGGAACCAAGGACCGTTCGTGTGTTGAGGTTTGCCCGGTCGATTGCTTCTACAACATCAAAAAGAAGAAATATAACGATAAGTTCGGTCGTCCCGCCAAGGGTGATGATGAGGGGATGCTGATGATTCACCCCGACGAGTGTATCCACTGTGGTGCCTGTGAAACCGAGTGTCCGGTTGAGGCTATATTTGAAGATACGGGCGTACCAGATAACCTGAAGGAGTTCGTTGAGATTAACCAGTCGGAGACCTCAGCGCTCTCTGATGAAGAGCTCGATGGTTTGCGGTGCACTGCTAAGTAGCACACCGTAAGTAGCAAACCGGGAATCTCAGGACTGCTTGAATAAGTGACCCCGCCTACTGGGAAAGCGTATCTGGGTGCGTCTAAACTGCATTGTGCATCTAATCGTGACGTGGCACCTTTATAGACATTGGAATCGGAAGCTGCGCTAGCTTTGCTGGCATGAGTTTTTGGTATTCACTACAGTCGAGTGGTGGGTTCATTGGGACTGGTTACCTCTAAGGGTTTAATACAGCGGGCACAAATTTTTCTGCTGACCTTGTGTGTGTGCTTGTGTGCATGCACCCAAGGGGCAAAAGCAACCCCGAGTGTTGCTGCGGATATCGGCTCAGACGAAGCGCCTGAGGTGTTTGTCGAGTATGCAGCCGAGGCACGAAGGCCATCAGGGCCATTTGTTGTGCCGCAAGCCCTACGGGCTAGGGTGGATTTCTGGAAGGATGTTTTTGCAAAATACTCCTCTAAGCAGGTGGTGGTCCATCACCGTGAGTTCCCGCAGATAGTTTTCGGTGTAATCGATCTCGACGAAGAGACCCGCGATATGGGTGCAATAGAATTCGAGCGCCACAAGGAGGCGGTGGTTAAGAGTGCCGTTCGTGGTGTGGAGCGGGAGGTTGAAGCTCTTGCTCGTGGAGAGGCCCCTGCAACTGACTTCCAGCAAAAAGTAGCGCGTCTGATGGTTGATGTACCGGGCGGTACGCAAAAGTATCGGCGGCTTATTGAGGAGGATTTGATCCGCACCCAAACGGGAATTCGTGACCGCTATATTGAGGCAGTTCGTCGCTCGCGGCGCTACCTTCCAATGATGGAGCACATCTTTGTGAATGAGTATGGCCTACCTAAAGAGTTAACCCGTCTCCCGTTTGTTGAATCGTCCTTCGATTACACCGCCTATAGCAGCGTTGGAGCGGCCGGTATCTGGCAGTTTATGCCACGCACCGCTAAAGCCCATCATATGAAAGTGGGAAAGGTAGTTGATGAGCGTAGAGATCCTTTAAAGGCAACCCATGCAGCTGCGCAGTATTTACGCTCTGCGTACCAGTCTCTCGGTTCATGGCCGCTTGCTATTACTTCGTATAATCATGGAGTCGGCGGCGTTCGATCTAAGCTTCGGAAGGCTGGAACCTCAGATCTGATCGCCATAATTGAGCATCCGAATGAGCGTTTCTTCGGCTTTGCGTCCTCGAATTTTTATCCTGAATTCCTCGCAGCAGTTGAGATTTATGAGAACTGGAGGACGTACTTCCCGGAGGTACAAGAGGAGCCGCCCCTACGTTTAGTTTCATTTCCGCTATCCGCGCCAGCCTCCCCCCAACACATCTCCCGCGTGTTAGATATTCCACTTGATGAGTTGCGAGAAGCCAACTACGCACTGCTAGATCCAGTGTGGCGCGGCGCCGCTAAAATTCCGGCAGGGTATACGTTGCGGTTGCCGGCACACTATGAAGATAGGACAGGCCGCATGCTTCCTCCTGAGAGCCGATCGCGCAGTGTGAAGGTGATACCTGTCATGTATTCCCCGCCCGCGACTCGTGGAAAGTCGACGTATGTTGTTAAACGTGGCGATAGCCTCGCTACAATCGGTCGTAAAACGAATCGCTCTGTGGATGCCCTCAAGCGCGCCAATAATTTGAAGGGCAATGCTATCAAGGCAGGGCAACGGTTAGTGATACCGTAGTAGCGTTGCTCGCGATAACCTCTAAGATAATTGAGCGGTCCACTGAGCAAACTCAGGAGCTAGGATTCGAGAGCATATCTCAACACACAAGCTATCGACGTCGTTTGGAGAGATATTGCGGTCACGTTGAATCTGCTCAGTTCTAGCAAGTGTCTTCAAGCGCTCCTCTGGTGGTAGTACGTCGGGTCGCCGTTTGCTCTCTCGAGGATCTTTCGGATCTTCAACTTTGATTCGGGTGGCAAGTATCTTTGCAAATGCTGCGATGCGCAGGGGGGAGAAGCTGTTCTGTTGCTCAGCATACTCGAGGGCGCGTTGGATAGTGTGCCATTCTGATGGGTTCGGCCAGAAACGATTGGCGGGTAGGAGTGAGCGCGATGAGATATCGAATCGAAGCGCGTTTTCAAACTCATCAGCGGTTATTGGTCGACCGAGTAGGGGTAGAGATTTAATTATCTCAATCGTTACCGCTAATCCAAACTGTCGACGCTGCTCTGCTTGCTGTGCGGTCACCAGATCAGTGTTTCGCGGTTGCATGACGAGAGCACGTGGTTGTTGCGTTGTATGTGAGGCTGTGCCTCGAGCAAGGATGGTAGTAGCAAGGGTCTTTAAGCTGGATAAGTCGGCAGGAAATGCTCCTAGCTTGCGTAGCGCTGCAAGCGTAATCCCAGCAAGCTCTCTGCGCAGGGCTGTATTTGTAGGGGTTTGGTCTTGGAGCTTCTCAATGAGGGTGCTGTGTGCGTGCGCACGATAGGCCTCAGTGATTAAGGCTTGAGAGAATATGTGAGCAGCCTCGAGGAACTCAAGCCTTGACCGTGATGTTAGGCTGCTTTCGGGAGGAATTTGGTTGCGAAGTCTACTGGTGAGAGTTGTGCACAAGGCAGCGTAGGCTGGAGACTTCTCCCACAAGCGAACTACCTGAAGCGTTAGGTGTACTCCCTCAGAGCTCTCAAGATGAGCCGATAGTAGTTGCACGAGGCCCTCTTGAGCTTTCGTAGCGATAGTGCTCTCGAGAGATGCAGCATCGAAGAGGGCAGAAGCAACCAGGCACAACTCGTTGCGGTTTGGGATTGCTGTGGCCGCGAGAGTTTTAATCGCTGCTTGTTGGGCTGCATCGCCACCGGGGATAGGCGCTGAGTATAGTATAGTTAGGATATCACTGACTTGGTACGTTTTTCCGTGACGGACGATGCACGCAGTTGCTCCGCCACTTCCCACGCCCGGAATAATCGAAAGTATACTCCGTGATTTTGGTTTTCGGGAGGCCAGGGTAGAAGGTCTTTCCCTGGTAGCGTTGAAGCTACTGTCATCCTCCTGCGCGACATCTGATTTCATTCTTGGAGCTTCACTGCTCATAGACGTGCCACCACTCCGTTATCCTCTAGATATGGGTTGTTTTGGTCCCGATGTATCATTACCCACACTCGTTGGTAGCACTCACGGTAATCCATTGGTCTTATGGATCTTTTTCTCTTCGATGTGGGTATTTCTCGCGTTGAGAGTGCTCAGTATCTCATCACGCTTTAACAAATCGCGCGATGGTGTCTCGCAGCGTAGAGTCACCAACGGTTAGAGAGTTTACGTGGTTGGCACCCTCAACGATGGCGAGCTGCTTGGGTACCCGCAGAGTAGAAAAGAGATTGTGAGCCATGTGAACTGGCACCACGCGGTCAGCTTCGCCGTGGATCATCATCGTGGGCACAGCAAGGCGTGGAAAGCGCTGATCATTCCGAAATCGAGTAGGGGTGATAAGCCAGAGGGGGAGGTATGGATAGAGGTGTTTAGCTATCTCGGTGGAATTGGTAAATGTGCTCTCGGTAATGAGGGCAGCGGGGCGAACGTGTTGAGCAAGCTCTGACGCTACTGCTCCCCCCAAGGAACATCCGTACACAAGGATGTCGCTTTCAGAAAAATTGCGGTGACGGGTGAGGTAATCGAACGCTGCACGGGCGCTTGCGTAGAGTGCTGGCTCGGACGGCTTTCCGTAGCTTGCACCGTACCCAGGGTAATCGAACGCAAAGAACGAGAATCCTAGATCGCGAAAAAGCCCATAGTGCTCTGCAAATTTAGTAATGTTGTGGCGATTGCCGTGAATAAAAAGGGCTGCGCGCTCGGTAGAGCCGCTATGGAAGATGCCATCAAGATCAAAGCCCCACTCGTGGCCAAAGCGCACACGTTCAAAGTCAAAGCTAGCCAAGCCGCCGTGGTCTATCGTGTTCGGTTTGAAAGTGAGCTTGTTCTCAATGAGTGAAAGCACGCACGTAAAAAAAAGGGGAGGCTACAAATAGCCTCCCCTCTAGTTTACCCCTTTGTGGGTGAACTATCTACGCCTCTTGAGCTACCGCGCCTTCCTGAGGAAGTTCTTCTGCA
>JBIIHY010000360.1:0-3281 GCA_044235305.1 Bdellovibrionota bacterium | reverse complement strand
GCTGCACATCGCGAACGTGCTCGTTCAAGCGGGGCGGGTGACCGTCGAAGAGCCGATTGGTGCCAAGGTGCGGGTGGTAACAACTCAGGAGAAAGCCTCAATAGATCTAGAAGAGTTTGTAGAAGAGCGGGTGCTTCTTGGTGCAGCAGGAGATAACGTTTCGGCCCTCGAGTCGCTCCTGATAGACGCTGGTAGTCCTGAAATGCCTGATCAGGGCGCCTTTCTTCCCAGTTGGTGGGAGCGCGCAGAGGAAGCAGATATTCAGTCTATGATGCAGCTTGCGGAGGCAGGTAAAGCTCGGTTCACGGAACTTGGGGCTACTCTCTCGGGGGGGCTTTGTGATCTTGAAGAGATTGACCGAGTGATTGATGCGAACTTTGAGCCTGGGGGAAGGTCAGATAAGTTCCCGGAGGAGGGGGATCCGGATGACTTTTCTTCTTTTATCGTTGAAGGTGGGCTTTTAGTCGCCTCCATAGTGGGTAATTGCCTTCCAGTTACATGGTATCGCCACCAGTGGCCCGAAGGAATTTCGTGTTTTAATGCGGTCATGGGGCGCATCTTCCCCGTGGCGCGATTTCATCGGCGGATATATCTGGCGTCTGCGGCAGATTATGGTGTGAAACTTAGTTCGTTAGCTATAGGCGTAGCTGTAGCTACGGCAGCCCATCGGGTTGGCAGTGGTGAGTATAAGGATGAGAGCGAGGTTCGCGCTGGACTGCTTGCACTTTTACCTTCCTTGGACAGATTCTCTGATGCAGATTTAACCGGGGTCATCCAGTCCCTGATCAAGGTTGAGACAGGGGCTTGAAAACTCGTTCAGGAATGCTCACTATACGAAAAGCTCCTTGAAAGACCTTGAAGGAGTAGTGATTGTTGAGCGTATTAAACAACTATGGTCGGCTCAAAATTTCTTTGCAGTAATAAAATAATTGAAGTCCTTGGGGAGAACCTCGCATGATAGACGTTCAGAAGCTTACCAAGAGCTACGGTGAGTATAAAGCGGTGTCAGAGGTGAGTTTTACTGCCTCTAAGGGTCAGATAGTTGGCTTTTTGGGGCCAAACGGTGCTGGTAAGACAACCACCATGCGTATGTTGGTAACGTACTTGCCGCCGACTTCTGGAGCAGCACTTGTAGCCGGGTACGATATCGTGACGCAATCTCACGAGGTGCGGAAGCGGATAGGGTATCTTCCAGAAAATCCGCCTCTCTACGGAGAGATGACCGTTGAAGAGTACCTCCGTTTTGTAGCCGAGATTAAAGGCATTCCCCGGTCAGTGATTCGCTCCAAGATAGAAGATGTTCTGGAGCGATGTTTCATCGGAGATGTTCGCAAGAAGTTATGCCAACATCTCTCGCGAGGATATCGACAGCGAGTCGGGTTGGCCCAGGCTATTATCCATGACCCAGAAGTCGTCATTCTCGACGAACCGACGAGTGGGCTCGACCCCAAGCAGATCATAGACATTCGTAAGTTAATTAAATCTCTCGGAGAATCACACTGTGTGATCTTGAGCACCCATATTCTCCCTGAGGTCTCAACGGTGTGTGACAAGGTTGTCATAATCAACCGCGGGCGAATAGTTAAAGAGAGTACGCTTGCTGATCTTACTCGAGAGCGTAGCCTTGAGCAGGTCTTTATTGAAAGTGTAACGGCTGATGATGTCGTTGAAGCAAACGCATGCGTAAGCGAAGCAGCTAATTAACTCGTGAAGGAAACGGTATGAGCAGACTTTTTGCAATCGTGAAACGTGAACTGTTATCTTTCTTTGTATCCCCGATAGCCTACTTTATCATCATGGGCTTCACGTTGCTGGCAGGGTATTTCTTCTTCAGCTTCCTATCGGCGTTTTCCGAAGCATACCAGCGCTCTTCAATGTTTGGACAACCTCCCCCAAATCTGAACCAGATAGTTGACGCGCTGTACCAAACGCTACTTGTTGTGTTGGTTTTCTTTATTCCGCTGCTCACGATGCGCACGATCGCTGATGAGAAAAGTAAGGGGACCTTTGAGCTTTTGATCACATCGCCCGTTTCAATCTTCGATGTTGTTGTAGGCAAGTTTGTGGCGCTTGGTCTAGTCGTACTCTTAATGCTTAGTTTAGCAGCATTTTTCCCGCTTCTGTTATGTGTTTACGGTACGCCTGAAGTCGCTCCGATCGTTAGCGGTTTCTGTGGTGTGGCGCTGTACACATTGGCGTTCATCAGCGTTAGCATGGCAGTGTCCTCGTTTACCGAGAACCAGGTGGTTGCCGGAGTCAGTAGCATGGTGTTGCTACTGCTCCTCTTCATGGTTGAGCGTATAGCCGGTGGAGCTCAGGAGGGTTTGTTGTTCTCGATAGCGCAGCACCTCTCTCCGTACAGGCAGGCGTCGATATTTGTGATGGGCATCGTTTCGATAAAATCGATAGTGTACTTCGTAAGTCTTATTGTGCTCGGGCTCTTCGTTTCACAGCGAGCTCTGGAAGCATATCGGTGGCGGTAGGGTACTTTTAGTAAGAGAGGCATTACATGGAAACGGTCTTGCGATTTAGTGGATATCTTGGAGCGGTTCTCTTAGCCTTCGGTATCGGTGGGGGGCTGGTTACCGGCTCGTTTCGTGACCAGCCGATCATCCAGTTGCACTTCGTGCTCGGAGTGCTGTGCCTGATAGCCTGGGCGGCTACGGGAGGTGTTAAGCAGTTTTCTGATGCAAAGCGCGCTGTTGCCGGTAGGCGCGCTCGGTACAGCTTCAATGTAGTTGCATACACCGTTGTAGCAGTTGGTCTCATCGTTGTGGCAAATGTTTTTGCCTGGTTGAATGATAAGAAGTGGGACCTTACCGAGCAAGGAGTGTACAGTTTATCGCCGAAATCAGTATCGCTTGTTGCTGGACTAAAGAAGCCGCTTAAGCTCGTAGCGCTTGATAACCCTCCGCCTGCTACCATGATGGGTGAAGGGCCAGAGTCATGGAGGGAGCGAGTAAAGAGCCTCCTAGACCTCTATAGGTATCACAATAAACAGCGGGTTACAGTAGAGTTCCTCGATCCGAAGTCCAGGCCAGTTGAAGTCGATAGCCTCGGCTTCAAGACAGGAAATCAACTCTACCTAGAATATGGAGAGGGAACTTCAAAACAGATTAATCGAATCAACGCAATCGATGAGCAAGCTGTTACCAATGCAATCATCAAGCTTGCACGTGGTGAGTCAAAGAAGGTGTACTATCTCCAAGGACACGGGGAGCCACAACTTGAGTCCGCTGGCGAAGGCGGGATGAAGGAGTTCGTCGGTGCGCTCGGTGATG
>JBIIHY010000260.1:0-4911 GCA_044235305.1 Bdellovibrionota bacterium | reverse complement strand
GTGATGAGAGCATAAAGATTGAGGGGTTGATGCTGGCTCAGACTGGTTCGGTTCCGGCTGATGCCGCCGCAGTAGTCGTGGCTGCTGGCCGTCGCGATATTCCCATCCAGGAGCGAGAGGCGCTCACCACATATGCTGATAATGGCGGTAGGTTGATCCTACTTGCAAATATTGAGTTCCGAGAAGCAGAGAGCGTCAAGGATATTGCGAAGCACTTCGGTATAGACGTCGGCACTGATGTAATCCTCGATGAGCAGCTAAGGTTGTTAGCCGGGCCACAAATAGGGGTTCAGTTCTTTGCACGTGGTTTTGGAGCACATCCTATCTCTTCTACTCTAGCGCAATCTGATCCTCCGCTGTTCACTTTCGCGTCAAGTGTTGTTGCACCGAAGGGTAGCGAATCAGGCGCCACCTACACCGAGCTTGTTAAATCTGGCCCATCTTCTTGGGCAGAGATAAATATTGAAGGTATATTTGGATCGGATCAGCCGACTGCTTCACGTGACGCCTCAGATCTCACAGGGCCCGTTTCAATAGCTGTGGCATACGAAAAGAATCTGCAGGGTGGTACCTCAGGTACCACTGATGATTCTTTTGAGAAGGTAGCTCGCGTTGTAGTATTCGGCGATGCGACCTGGCTTCAAAACGGGAATCTTGGAGTGTATGGCAACCGCGACCTCTTTCTGAATTCAGTGAATTGGGTCCTGGGAGAAGAGGGCGGAGTTGCAATCGGTCCGCGAACGATGCGTGCATCAGTTGCAATGTTTCCGGTTGCTGATTTCAATATGATTCTTGCGCTAAGCTTTATTGGACCTGAATTAATTCTTCTCCTTGGGCTCTTTGTATGGTGGAGACGCAAGGTGGCGTTGGCGTAGGTATGAACCTTAAAAAGACCTCTATTCTCGCTCTTGTTCTTGCTTTAGCGGTTCTCTACTTAACTCGGGTGTCGCTTCCGAGTAGAGAGCAGGAGATGGCTCGAGACGTTGTTCTTCGTGGACAGAAGATCTCTGAACTCTCGCGTATAAAGGTGGTTCGCAAGGAGTCTACTGGTGGGGCTGAGGGTAGCTTCACACTCGTTGAAACAGCTCCTGAGGCAAAAGACACAGCCGGCTCGTGGTACGTTGATGGGCGTCCAACCGTAGCTCTTGATAAGGCAGCGCTCGCTGGTTTTCTGAGGGGGCTTGAGGTTCTTAAAGTTGGTGAGCCGATTGCTGATAGTAGCTTGGCGAAGGATTTCTCGGTGTATGGCCTTGATAGCCCTAGTCTTACAGTTGTAGCTGAGTCATCGAATAAAGAGTTGTCTCGTATAGAGTTCTCCTTCGGCAAGAAGAATGAGTATTTGGGACAGCGATACGTAAAGATATCTGGACGTAGCGGAGTTTTTCTTACGGAGGAGGCAGGCTTCTCTGCCGTAAATAAATCGTTAGCGGATATAAGGGAGAAGACCCCGATAGCAATTAATGAGGCAGAGGTTGAATCCATAGTTGTTGCCTCCGCTAATGGCACAGTGACCGTGAAGCGAGAGGGGAAGGACACCTGGCGCATTACCGACCCCTACATCCGCCCTGCTGCGCCCCTGGCTGTTAAGACACTGCTAGATTCCCTACGCTCGCTGCGAGCAACAGAGTTTATAGATGATACCTCAAAAGCTGCACGGTACGGTTTGGACACCCCAAAAGTTTCGGTGAAGGTTTTCTTTGGCCAAGATAAGATTCCTGGGCACCGTGAAGTGAAGATCGGCATGTCTGCCGCAGATGGGCAGATGGCAGCGTACTTTACGTTTAACAATGCGCCTTCAATTTTTAAGTCTTCGAGTGCAGATCTAGCGCCGTTTATCCTTACCGCTGATTCCTTCAGGGAGAAGAAGGTGCTTGCGCTCTCTATGGATGAGATACAGTCCGTGCGTGCTATAGGCGCTCAGGTGCAGCCACTTGAAATTCAGGCAACCGAAAAGGAGTGGACGGTCAACGGCAAGAAGAGCGACCCGGTTTTTGTTGAGCAGTATCTGACAGACCTGGCTTCTCTGGAGGCGGCTGAGTTTACCCTTAAATCCTCAGACGGCGCTTTTGATAAGCCTTACCTGACTCTGATTATAGCGAAAAAGGGTGAGCAAAAAGAAGAGGTTACGTTAACAGTGGGAGATGAGGTGATAACGCGGTCTGGGACCCGTCGATTCGTTCGTGTTGGTTCCGATGGAGAGCCTGTATTAATTACTGATATCGATGCCAAGAGAATCGTTCCGCACGAGGAGGCGCTGATTGAGGTAGCTAACCCGAGACCAACTCCTGTTCTTAATGACTCTCCGGTTTCGAGCAGCTCTGATGCAGGTAGCGCCAAGCCGTGATACACTTGCGTGAGTGTTCCCTGCAAGGGCAGAGACCACGAGGCCCGCAGGAATCTAGAGGATGTTTAAGAAATTCCTTCTCATCGTTGTAACGTGTGGTCTGGCGACCTCATTGGTGTGTGCACTAGTAGGTGCATGGGGATATTTCTTTCTCACAAGAGATCTTCCTAAGCTCTCTCGCATCGAGGACTACAAGCCTGCTGCCGTCACCCGCGTGCTCAGCAGCGAGGGTAACCTGATCGCGGAGTTCTATTCAGAGCGCCGCTATCCGGTAAAGCTAGCCGAGGTTCCAGATGTAATCCGCAGAGCTTTTCTCGCCGCAGAAGACTCATCCTTTTACAGTCATCCCGGAATAGACCTGGTGAGTATTCTGCGAGCAGTTGTAAAGAACATGCAAAGCGGTGGGGTGAAGCAGGGGGCTTCTACGATTACGCAGCAGGTGGTTAAAAACCTATTGCTATCATCCGAAAAGAGCTTTGACCGTAAGGCTAAAGAGGCGATCTTATCGTACAGACTTGAGAAGAGGTTCTCTAAAGATGAGATCTTTGAAATCTACCTAAATCAAATCTTCTTTGGAAATAGCGCGTACGGTATAAAATCCGCCGCTCGTTTGTATTATCGCAAAGAGCTTCCTGAGGTAACTCTTGCTGAGGCAGCATTCCTGGCTGGACTCCCCAAAGCGCCTAGCGATTACTCTCCGCTCAAGAATTTTAAGCGCGCAAAGCAGCGACAAGAGCAGGTGCTGCTTCAGATGAAAGAAGCGGGGTTTATCACTGATGCTCAGTATGATGAGGCGCGTAAGGAAGAAGTTAAGTTCTATTCGGCGTCGCAAAAGAATGTTTTCGGATCCCCATATTATGTCGGGGAATTGCGCCGTGTATTCATGGAGAAATGGAAAGATCTTGACCTCGATAGTGATGGGCTTGAGATTACAACCGCTGTAGATTCACAGGCAGATCTACTTGCAATGAAGGCTCTGCGGAACGGGTTGCGAGAAGTGGACAAGCGTCGTGGATGGCGCGGTCCAAAAGCTCGAGTGGCAGAGAGTGCGTATCTGGCCCAGTACTCCACACTTGTCCCTGTTGAAGGAGAGGTATACCCAGCGTTTGTGCGCTCAAATAGTCGTGGCGTATTGAAGGTGCTTTTAGGGAATCAAACCGTTTCGGTAGATACCAACGAGTCCGGGTGGGCCAAGAAGCTCCTTGGATCTGATGAATCGGTGCGCTTTGGCTCTCCCGGAGATATCATAAAAGAGGGGGACGTCATCGAGGTCTCTGTGCGGGCAGGGTCTGCTGGAAAAGGAGATGTAAAGCAAAAGCCTTCGACACGGGTTGTATTAGATCAAACTCCGGCGATAGAAGGAGCCGTTGTTTTGCTTGATCCCATGACTGGGGCGGTTCGCAGTATGGCGGGGGGCTACGACTACGGGCAAAGTCAGTTCAACCGAGTGACACAGTCACTTCGGCAGCCAGGCTCAACTTTTAAGCCGGTAGTGTACCTGGCAGCGATAGATAAGTTCAAATACACCCCTGCAACTATCGTTCACGATACTGCTCGTACCTTTCGAGTGGGTGACACTTTTTGGACACCAGCGAATTTCGATGAGAAGTTCCTTGGGCCGATAACCCTCCGTACGGCTCTTGAGAAATCGCGTAATCTTGTATCGGCCGATATTGTATCCCGTATCGGTGTTGACGCACCAATTCAGTATGCACGTTTGATGGGAATACAAAGCCCTCTGGGGCGAAATCTATCTCTCTCGTTAGGTAGTGGAGAGGTGACGGTGCTTGAACTGACTCGAGCGTATGGGGTTCTTGCTGCAAAGGGTGTGCTTGTTGATTCGGTTTTTGTCACCAAGATAAAGGACAGGTACGGGCGAGTCATATACGACTCCGAGGAAGAGCGGCTGTTACGTGCCCACAAGGTACTCGATGAAAATAGCTCCTTCGTTCTCACAAACATGATGAAAGGAGTCATCGAGAGTGGAACGGGGTATAAAATAAAAGAGCTTGGTCGACCAGTAGCTGGTAAAACAGGAACATCTAATGACCAAATGGACGCATGGTTTATCGGCTTCACACCGCAGTGGGTGTGTGGTGTTTGGGTCGGGTTCGATCAGAAGAAGCAGATCGGCCCCAAGGAAACAGGAGGCGTAGTGTCAGCCCCGATCTGGCTCAATTTCATGCGTGATTTTCTGGAATATAAAAAGCTAAATGTAGGGGATGGTGGCGAGCAGGAAGCAAAAGCAGAGGCTGAAAAGATAGGGATTCAATACATTCCGCCAACACTCGATGAGCAATTGGATTTTAGCGCCCCTGATGGTGTAGAGCCCTTCTGGGTATATAAATCAACCGGTACGCGAGCGCCCGAAGGATCTGCAGGTGCTTTCTTGGAGTATTTTGTCAAAGGGACGGAGCCGGCAGAGGTTGAAAGTATTCCTTTGGATGAGGGAGATGGCAGCGCCACATCGTATTTTGAGTCGCCCGATCTGTAGTGCGTTACCTGCCCCCCGCCCTGATGAAAACAGTTATCTTTTTGATCGTATCCCCTTTTCGCAAAGAAGAGAG
>JBIIHY010000125.1:0-8239 GCA_044235305.1 Bdellovibrionota bacterium | reverse complement strand
TGGATCAAAGTCCCCATCATCTGCTGCTACGGCTTGCGGCTGCTCAGCTGCTGCGACCTGGGGCGGCTGTTGCGGTGCGGCTGCATTGCCACGTGCCTCAACACTCTGCTTCAAAGCAGAGGCAACATCATCTGGTGTCGCCGAGATCGTCTTTTGGCGAACACGGCTAGCCGCCTTGGAGGCATCCGATTCTCCAGCCTTACCGAGACCATCTGCGCCTTCAAGAGGGTTATTACAGATGCGGCACCGTGATGCCGTGGCTGGCACTAAACTTCTACACGATGGACATCGGACAAATGTTAATTCGTTGGTTTCACTCGCCATAACAGACCCTCACCAAATATACCCTCTTGCTACTCTTACATCCCACTACAGCCTTCAGCACCAGCACTACGCTCAACGCATCCCTGAAGCCAATACAATTCCGATAATTGTCACCAGCGTAACCGTACCAACTACGGTAAGACCGAGTACAACTCGTCCACTGGTCGACAACCCGCGATACAACTTTCGAAACTCTGAAATAAATGTGCGCTTCTCTTCGCCCCCTTCAAGGAACTCCTCCGGGTCTTGGATCCAGGTGGTAGTCCTGCGCTCGCGCTTTGTCTTCCCCGCAGTAGCTGCTGAAGCATCTTCCTTGACCGCCTTACGCACGAAGACCGCGGAATCTCCACCGGCTGCGATAAACAACTTCTCTTGCTCTTCGGTGAAGCACAGAGCCACCGTTACACCCTCACCAAAATCGAGCACCATCGGCCGATCGGTGGCATCGAGAGAGGCGTTCTTAAGAACCCGTTTACCATCGCACAACGTGCCGTTTCTGCTCGTATCACTGATCTTCACCACGCCAGCCTTAGAAGTCTCAACAACACACTGCTGCCTCGATATATGCGGAAATCCAAGCCACATATCACTTCCTTGGTCACGCCCAAGCGCAGTTGAAGAACCGGCCGTCAGCACCACGCGAGCCGGACGAATATGTTCAGCCAACGAAACGAGAGCTGGATAACGCTTCTCAAGCGGAGCGTGAGCCTCACCACGAGCCGCGGCAGTGCGTACGGAAACATCACCCAGCTGCTCACCTGAGAGAATACCCACCACCACGACATCATCCCCGAGGGTAATACGCGTTCCAGCGGGCACCTCAACGCGACCAGAGATCTGCTGTTTATCAACAAAAGTTCCGGTCGACGAGCCAAGGTCTTCAACCCAGAACTGTCCCGACTCAAAGCCGATACGCGCATGCTTTGCGGCGATAGCAGCGTTGTCGAGACGCAACGAACATTGACGCGCCTTTCCGATCACCACCGGCTGGTCTGGCGCAAACGAGATAGCCATCTTCTCAGGGGCCTGTACAAGAAGTGCTGGAAATCTCGGCACCACCGTCGAGCAGGCTTGACGTAGCACCCTTAGGCCAGCGCGGTCCGAGGCTTCAGCCTCCTTCATCACTAGGTCAAGGTCCAACGCGGTTATTCGCAGCGAGACTGGCCCCAAGTTAAGAGTCGTCTCGCCGTTGTATGTACCTTCCAAGAACTGTACGTCGATGGCGTTTTGCCCGTGTACGATGGGAGTGACCTTAAAAGAGCGCTCCAACTGCCGCGATAGCTGTAACTCGTAGCCTATTCCCTGCATTTCATCGATCACAAGGTGCGAGTCCTCGCGCGCACCTATGGTAGCCACCGAACGGCGCAAAAAAACCGTCTCGTGGCTTGGGGTTTGCCCCCCAAATGTGATCTCTAGTGCAAACATGCGGCTTCTATTCCATCGGAGATGCTACCCGCCTCAAAGGATACTTTTGCAAAGATTGCAGATAGTTATCCTATGCGCGAGCACACCAATTCCTCTCCACAAGGTGATATCGGCTAAACCCCGAGAGATTTCAAGCGGATACCGTCAAACGCAGTTCGAGATTCCGGCAAAACACGCCCTTTCAGCTTCTAGGCACACATTTCTGTATCCTACCGAACCCAGAGCGCATCTTTAAAACAGGTATCGGACGCTCTCTGTGGGGTGCGGGAAAACGCCACACGGGATACAATGTTCGGTAGAGGATTTAGTAAGAAGGTTATTAACCCGTTTTTTGAGCTTATCCATGAGCAGCAAGATCTTGGTAATCGATGACGATATTACTTCATTAGACATCGTGGACCTACTCTTCGAAGACCAAGGTTTTGACGTGATACGACACGCCGACGGCCTCTCCGCATTGGAGAGCGTTGAGGATGCCCAACCGGATATCATCCTGATTGACCTGATGATGCCGCGAATGAACGGTCAGGAATGTATTAGACAGATACGCCACCGGGGCATCAACGTGCCGATCGTAGCTTTTACAGCCCTCCATGACCCTGAGGTACACAAAGAGGCTAGGGATGCTGGTTGCAACGCAGTCGTGACGAAACCTTGTAAATCCAAGGATTTAGTCAAAGAGATTACAGGTTTGCTCAAAAACGCCTAGGAACGTCGTTCCAAAGGAAAGAGTACCCCTTCTGAACCATCTGTGATAGATGACTATTGTGTTAGGGTTCTAACACACAGATTTTAACGAAAGTTTCAAGGATGCTGCTTAGACGATTGTCGAGCCTGACAACGTCTTGAGGGAGCGGGCTTAGCTTTAACTCTTAGCCCAGCTCATGTGAGCGATATGATTTGTCCATATTTTAAAGAGCCATATACCTTTGAGGACCGACTCCTCTCAGATGCGTCGCCGAGCGTCTGGCGTTCGCCTGTAAGTGCTCTTCTCACTCGTTACCCTCTCGAGGCAGCTCCCTTAAGGGAGGACTACCATGGATCAGAGAATGATAATCAACGCGGTGCACCAAGAAGAGTGTCGCATCGCGATAATCGAAGGCTCGCACCTTTCTGAGCTTGAGATTGAAAGTAACGTAGGTAAGAAAGCCAAAGGAAATATCTACCGCGGGCGTATCTCACGAATAGAGCCGAGCCTACAGGCGGCATTCGTTGATATCGGAACCCAGCGCAACGGATTTCTGCAGATAAACGACATCCATCCGTCGTGCTTTAAGGGGCTTCCTCCCCGGTCGGGTCGTGTCCGTATCCAAGACGTTTTGGAACCAGGACAGGAACTGGTTGTGCAAGTTGTCAAAGAAGAGCGTGACCTAAAGGGTGCAACGCTTACAACCTACCTCTCACTCCCCGGTAGATACCTCGTGATTATGCCAGGCAGCGACCGCGGCGGCATCTCGAGAAAAATTAGCGACGGCGATCAGCGTGTTCGGCTGCGCAAGCTCGCTCGCGAGCTTGAGATACCTGCCGGAATCGGAATGATTGTCCGCACAGCGGGCCTCGATCGCTCTTTGAGTGAGTTATCGCGCGACTTGTCTCTCCAGTTAAAGCTCTGGGAGAGCATTCTGTCGGCGAACCAAACGGCATCCGCCCCGTCCCTTCTGTACAAAGATAACGACCTCGCCACCCGGGTAATCCGTGATTACTTCACCCCAGATGTTCGCGAGATAATCATCGACGATCCAGAGACTTTCACCCAGGTCAAAGAGTTCGTTGGGAAGGTCATGCCGCGTTACCGCTCTCGAATTCATCTCTACGAAGAGAAGGAGCCGATCTTTACCCACCACGGAATCGATCAACAGGTTCAAGACACCCTGCACCGTGAAGTAAAACTGCGCTCTGGTGGAGCGATAGTGATCGAACAGCTCGAAGCCTTGGTTGCCATAGACGTCAACTCGGGGAAGGCAACCGATAGCCAGAACATTGAAGAAACAGCCTACAAGACCAACCTTGAGGCAGCAGAAGAGGTCGCACGCCAACTTCGGTTGCGGGATCTTGGTGGTCTCATCGTAATTGACTTTATCGACATGCTCGACAAACGGCATCGAAGTGCCGTTGAGCGTCGGCTGCAAGAGTCAGTAGCAAATGATAAGGCGCGCATTGAGCTTGGTCGCCTCTCGAAGTTTGGACTCCTTGAGATGTCGCGCCAACGGCTGCGCGCGTCGCTGTCAAGCCAGAGCCACATTAAGTGCGATCATTGCGTTGGAACGGGGCGCATTAAGAACCCTGAATTCGTAGCCCTGGAGGCGCTTAGAAAGATTCAAGCCGCTGTTGTGGTCGGGCACGTTGCAAAGGTTAAAGCCCGTCTTCCTTCCGTCCCTGCCTTCTTTTTGCTCAACAACAAGCGCGGGGAGATCGCTCGTTTAGAGAGTGAGCACTCGGTGCAGATACTGATACTTCCTGATGGTCGACTCAGACCGGATGAGTATGAATTTGAGATGGAGGGTGTACGCAACTTGAGCGCTGAACCTTCAAACTCAAACGAGACCACCGCACATCCGCCAGTTGCAGGAGCAGTTCCCTCCCCTGAGCCTGAGAGCAACAAGCGTCCGCATGGAAAAGCAGCAGGAAACTCGCGCGAACGGCGATCAAATCCTGCACGTTAAGCATAAAATGGATTGTTCCCAAGCCTCTCGTCTGCTAACTTTAGGCGAGTTAAAGCATGGGCGCTCTCCCTATGAACACGTACCACCTCAAAGAGGACATTAAGAGGATAGCAAAGCTAGCTGCCGGCGTTACCGATGCATTTACGTCAGCGATTCTGCTACCCGTTGGCTTCTTGGGCAGCTCTAGCTCTTCCCTCATCTCTGCGGCAACAGACTCTGACTCTGGGCGCACAAAGCGCGAAAGCCTTGAAATTCTAGGCGCACACTCACTAGCTTCATCTCTTATCCGTGATTGTCGTATTCCGGTCGGAGCTGGGTTACTAGGGTGGGTAGCGGAAAATGGTCGTCCGATACACCTTGCCCCTTTTGAATCAGAGAACACGTCGATCGGCATTTACGCCGCGGACGAAGAGATACGCTCCCTGATCGCTGTTCCGATAGCACTGCCCGTTGAGTCAACTGGAGGAGTCGAGGTTTTCGGAGTGTTAATGTGCGATAGCCGCACCTCGTCGTCCTTCTCTAAGACCCAGGTCAAGAACGTTGAGGAGGTTGCACAGCTTACTTCGAGACTCCTCTTCTGGGGTCTCATGCGGCGCGATGTGCTTTCAGCGGAGTCGTCGTGGAGATCGTTCACCATCCGCGCTGGGCAGCTTTCGGAAGCTATCGGCATAGACTCTGTTGAGATACTCCGCATCTCAATTGAAAACATTCCTCAACTCGAAGCTCGGCTTGGCACCACTCGAGCAATTGAGGCAACCGAGCAGTTTGTCAGGCTCATACAGCAAGCGCTGCCGCCGCACTTTCCAGTGGTTCGCATGCCGAGTGGAGATATTCTCGTGGCTCTGGATAACATGATGAGCTCATTCTTTCAGCAGAAGTTCTCTTCCCTCGCAGCGCGACCTGACCGGGTTGACCGCAGCATTGCGATAGAAACCAGATCGTACTCTGCCAAGGGCTTACAGCTGAAAACCCTCGATGTTGATACCGTATTGCAGCAGGGACCGAGCAGTGTGCCGCTTGAGTCACCAATTACAAAAACTAAAACGGTAGCAGGAGGAGGGACCCGTGCTTAAGATACCTGAGCCACGAACTTTGGCGAAGCTTCCGCTGTGGAGCAAGCTCACAACCTTTATGGGGACAGATATCGCCGTTGACCTCGGCACCGCCAACACCTTGGTGTACGTAAAGGGTGTAGGAGTCGCTCTCAATGAGCCTTCAGTTGTTGCTGTAGATGCAGAGAGCGGCAAGCTCCTAGCTGTTGGAAGCGCAGCCAAACAGATGTACGGAAAAACCTCAAAGACTATCAAGTGCATCCGCCCCATCAAGGATGGTGTGATTGCCGACTTTGCGGTAACCGCTGAGATGATCCGCTACATGATCAACCTCGTGCGCACGCAGTGGTCGCTTGTTCGTCCACGAGCAGTCATTGGCGTTCCTTCTGATATCACACACGTTGAGAAGCGCGCGGTAGTTGATGCTGCATTATCTGCTGGCGTTCGTCAGGTTTACCTACTCGAGGAGTCGATGGCGGCTGCGGTTGGTAGCGGCTTACCCGTAGAGAAGCCGATTGGAAGCATGATCGTAGATATTGGTGGAGGCACAACTGAGATCTCAATTATCAGCTTAAGCGGCACGATCTACACACATGCTATAAGAATAGCTGGTGATGAGATGGATGAGGCCATCCAGAGATACCTCAAAGTAAAACACGGTCTAGAGGTAAGTATCTTTGAGGCCGAGAGAATTAAGATAACCATCGGCTCACTCCTTAAGCACACTCCCCTACTTACCATGACGGCCTACGGTCGCTCAGTTGCTGATGGCCTGCCGAAGGCGATGCAGATATCGAATGAAACCCTTCGGCCGGCTTTTCAAGAACCCCTGTGTTCGATGGTGAAGGCGATCTACACAGCGCTTGAGAATATCAACCCAGAGGTTGCGCAGGACATCCTAGCAAATGGAGTTCACCTCGCCGGAGGCGGAGCGCTGCTGCGTGGGCTTGCTGAACAGCTTACTGAGAAGACTGGCATCACGTTCACACGGGACTCTGACCCATTAACCTGCGTTGTGCGCGGTGTAGGACGAGTCGTCGAGAACCTTGATGTATACCGTGAGCTGTGTGCTGCGGCTTAAGGCAGCGCGCTCGCTGGGGGTGCTTTAAGGTCCCACACTAAACCAGTCCAACTGAATGCTCTCAGAATGTAGTGAGACATATCTATCTCCCACCACATAAACCCTTGTCGTTCTGAACTCGGATAGCGGTGGTGGTTGTTGTGCCACCCTTCCCCGAGAGTTATGAGGGCGAGGATAAAGCTGTTTCGACTATCATCTGCTGTTTCGTAACGCCGACTCCCTATGACATGAGCCAGGGAGTTGATCGTGAAAGTGCCGTGATACAGCAACACGGTACTCAGAAAACCACCCCAGGTAAGAGCCTGCAACGGAGTGAGTTCTATGGACGAGACATGCGTAACGACAGCCCCAAGAATCAAAAGGAGCGGAATAAGCATGAGCGGGGGAACAAAGAAATATCGGTCGAGCCATAAAAGCTCAGGAAATTTAGATAAGTCCTTTATCAGGGCAAAGTCGGTGTCATCGTGCTCGTCCGACATCACCCACCCAACGTGAGCCCACCACATTCCTCTACTTCTCGGCGAATGCAGGTCCAGCTCAGTGTCGGAGTGGCGATGATGGTGACGATGACTGGCAGCCCACCACAACGGTCCCTTTTGAGCTGCTGCCGTGCCGATTAAGGCGATAAGAAATTGAAACACTCGCCCCGTCTTGTAAGAGCGATGCGAGAGCAATCGGTGAAATCCGGCGGTTATAGCAAACATCCGTATCACATAGAGTGCTATGCAGAGCATAAGAGCTGCCCAGGAGAATCCGGCGTAAATTGTAAGCAATGCACAAATATGTATAAGTACGAAAAACGCTTTGCTCACACCGACCCTTAAGATTAGCTCAGACAGCGCAACTGTCTCTTACATGGCATTGTATATCGCCCTAAGCGTAATACGAGCTGTGTAGAATCACCACCATCAAAAGAGTATTTAACGCGAAAATCATCGTTTTAGAGGGTACCGGCAGGTGCCACATCTGCTTCAGTAGCAAACGAAGGATTTCTGCGGACCTAGAAGGTCCGCGGTCCCCAGGCTAATGGTTCACCAGGCTAACCACGCGGACCCGACTACTAATCCCGCCCAATAACGACTTGAGCCAACGCGCCAGCGTGGGCGGGTTTTCGGTAGAACAGAAAGCCCACACTCCCGAACGTGCCTTTACTGGTTAGCTGCTCTACGTGGTGCAAAAAGCTAGTCGGAGCGTCTGTCAGGGTTATCAGCTCTTCCTTAAACTCCTGAGCTACTGGTCGCCCAACCTGATATGCCATCTGTTCTCCCGGCATGAGACGCCGCGAACCTGGGAAGTTACTCTCCAGCACCTGATGAACCGTATCGACCTCGCCGGTTGCTATCTCAAACTCAACCCTAAGATGCCCGGTCTTGGTTGTTGGCTGCTGCTTATAGGTGAGGCTTGCAAAATTGAACCCTTTTACTGTCCTGAGAAAATGCAGCAACTCTCCCCGGCGCTCTTCGATCACAACATCAAAACCTTGCCGCACATGAGACCCCGCGTTGAGTCGAGGAGGTTCCGCTAGCGTTGCATCGTAGGTAGTCACATCAAAGTTGCGCCCTGTAACGAGCGAAAAATTCAGGACGGTCGCTTTAGTTCCAAATATCCTGTTTGCTCTAGCGACCTCCTCACCCGCAAGAGCAAGAGCTCCCGAGGGCTCAAGACGCGAATGGGTTAGCGACTCGTACGATCTC
>JBIIHY010000123.1:0-8324 GCA_044235305.1 Bdellovibrionota bacterium | reverse complement strand
GGGAAACAACGCAGCGACGACTCCTCTTGGGGTCCAGGGGGGTACCCCTGGTTTGCCAGCGATTAGCTGAGCAAACAGCCCAGAGCGGCGAGCGGGAAAAACGGAGCGGGAAAAATGGAGCGGGAGACGAGATTCGAACCCGCGACCCTCAGCTTGGAAGGCTGATGCTCTAGCCGACTGAGCTACTCCCGCTCAACGGGTCTGATTGAACACTAAACGGCGACAAAATGCAATCTCCCCAATAACTTCTCTTTCTTGCCCTGCATGGTGCATGATGGGGGTCGCCAACTATGCTCTTTCAAGCCATTATATGGGTGGTGTGCGATGACCCCATTTCATAAAAAACTTACCGCCATTGATTCCCTCTTCGCTACGTTCTCAGACCCCTACGGGACCGCTAAGCACCTATTGCTTGAGCGTGGACGCCCTCCCTATGTGATGACAAGCTTCATATCCATCTTGCTAGCACTAGTGGGACCAGCGATGGCCTACCGGTCATCAACCCAAGTAACGATTACAGACCGCCACCTCTGCTCAGCCGTTTTGTTTACCGTAGCATCATCCGCAATTCTATTTATCACAACCGTAACGGTCCTCCTTAAGGCCCTACGAATTAAGGCGTCCATTCACCAGATCGTTGCGAGCGTGCTCTATTCGCTCTGTCCATGTATCCCGCTGGCACTAGGATTTTACGTTTTAAGTTACGGGATCGACGGTAATTGGGCGTTAGTTCAGTATTTAGCAACCGGCACAGCTGCCAGCGGGGCGCGTTCACTTGAGCTGCTGCCATTTGGAGTTTTCATAGCAATCCTCTTTGCCATTCGAGTTTTTGCCAACTGCATTCAAGTGCTTTCAAACGGCTCTGCAGTAACTAGCTCACTCATTTCGTTGATATGCTCTGCTGCTCTCTACGGTTCATACCTTATATCTCTAGGATGGGTGGAGGCCTTGTACCCAGGCTATACGGGGCAGACAGCTGGTTTTTTTTCACGTTTATTCGATTCTAGACGGTAATATTGTCGACTAGCACAGTTTAGCAGAGCTAAACCCTGCATGCAGAGTCTCAAGCGTGTGAGACAGCCCCTCCCCCTCATGTGCTACCGACACAAAGCCCGCCTCAAAGGCTGACGGGGCAAAGTAAACTCCTTGCTCCAACATGGCGTGAAAGAATGCATTAAAGGAACTCTTACCTACGTTCAAGGTATCCCGATATGACCGCACCGGCTCTGCACTGAAGAAGAATCCGAACATAGTCCCTACGGCATCTGCTTGGAGGGCTATTCCATGACGACCGGCCTCTGCCTTAAGCCCGGCAACAAGGGCCGCCGCAACAGCGGCTGCCCGCTCAAAAACTCCTGGCTGACTCCATTCCTGCAATGTGGCTATGCCAGCAACCATCGCCAAGGGATTACCCGAAAGGGTTCCAGCCTGATAAACACTACCGAGCGGCGCCAACATCTCCATAATTTCGCGCCTCCCTCCAAAGGCACCCACCGGAAGACCGCCACCTATCACTTTTCCTAGCATCGTAAGATCAGGCTTAACGTTGTAAAGCGCCTGCGCTCCCCCCAACGCTACTCTAAATCCGGTCATCACTTCATCAAAGATAAGAAGTGCTCCGTACTTCTCAGTGATGCGACGCAGCCCGGGCAAAAAGTCTGGTTGTGGAACGAGCAACCCGCAATTTCCCACCACAGGCTCAACGATGACCGCTGCAATTTCATCACCACACAAAGAAAAAAGCTGCTCTACAGATTCGAGGCTGTTGTAGTCGGCTATGAGCGTATCGCTGACAACGGACTCTGGAACTCCAGCGCAATCCGGAAGCCCTAATGTCAAAACTCCTGAACCCGCTTTAGCCAAGAGAACATCTGCATGGCCGTGATAACACCCCTCGAACTTAATTAACTTTCTGCGCTTTGTGAAACCACGAGCTAAACGGATAACCGCCATCCCTGCCTCGGTCCCCGAATTGCAAAAACGCATCAGCTCAAGCGAGGGAAACAATCCCCGAACAACTTCGGCGGCTACGCTCTCAAGCTCGTGACACGCGCCGTAACTCGTACCCTTCTGAGCTTGTCTGGCAATAGCTTCGACTACTACTGGCGCAGCATGGCCGAGAACGAGTGGCCCCCAGCTCATGATGTAATCAACGTATCGGTTTCCATCAACGTCAAACAGGAAGGGCCCCTGCCCCCGTTCTACAATAAAGGGCTCACCCCCAACCGATCGGAACGCGCGGACGGGCGAGTTCACCCCCCCGGGGAAAAAACTCTTAGCACGCGAAAAAATCTCTTCTGAACGGCTCCGGCGCATAAATGTGTACTACCGTCCGCCGTCAGCTAACGTGGGATCTGACCCAAGGTCGTATTCGCGTCCATCAGCAACACCATCACCATCGGAATCTACTGCCAGTGGATTACTTCCGACGACAAGCTCCACATCGTCGCGGAGACCATCGCCATCTGAATCAATTTCATTCCCCTTCAATCCGGTACTCTTCTCGTACTGATCACTTAAACCATCGCCATCAGAATCCAGATACGTCGCGCTGGGATCGAGAGGATCGGACCCCGAGGTAACCTCAGCACCATCCGGTCTTCCATCCCCATCGCTATCGATTGAGTTGGCTAATGTGCCCCTTTTCTTCTCTTCGCTATTGGAGAGCCCATCGAAATCAGAGTCATCCCTGCCGAGCCTGCCATCGAGACTCGTTGAGAGCAAATTAAGCGGTGTCGACGACGGATCCGCGGGATCTGATGACCATTTTGACTCTATCGCATCAGAGAAACCATCGAGGTCCCCATCTTGCCAACCGTCCTGATCGGCTCCTTCCTTCTTCCCAAAGCTGCGCCCCAGCCAATCGCCTCGATTCGCCGCGGATTTTTGACCACCACTTACAGCAGCAGCGCTCTCTTCAGCAGACTGTTTTCCGAGTGCCGACAACTCTTGCAATATCTCACGGCCTGCTCCCGGCCCTTGGGCAACACCCCCTGTGCTTCTTGTCGCAGTTGGCGTAGGAGTGGCACCTACAGTCGGTGTTGCTACTAAAGTTGCTGTCGCTCCCACCGTTGGACTAGCAGCAGGGGTGCGCGTGATCATGCCATCATCATCGTTACTGGTTGCAGTAGCTGCTGGTGTAGTTGTCCTGCTGGCGGTTGACTGCGTACCGAGCTCATAGTCTTCCTGACACGCCTTGGTGCCGCTAAAAACTAACGCAACACCACACAGCGCGAGCGAAAAACCGAACTTTTCTAACGTTGAGCCTCGTTTCATGAGCGAATGCGCCCCCTTCTCTAGCAAACCACAATAATTACTCCGCAGGTTAGCGCGACCAAGGGATTCAAAAAAGGTGCGAATGTAAAAATGCCTGAGCTGCTTGCAACATGTTGGCCGAAACTCAATCAACGCCCCCTGCACAATCACGGCGCATGAAACCCATACTTGCCCCATCAAGCACCGCCATTCATCACTAAGAAACTGATATCCCTATTAAAATTAAAGGGTCATCGACGTTTTTAGTGGGTGCTTTTTGATGATATCGTGCCGTGAACGTGCACATGCTCGTGTTCGTCAGCGGAGATGTAGGTAGGTGGGTGAATAAACCAACAGTAGTACTGCAATCCCTTCCGGGTACGTTCACGTTCACGCGCACGAGCAGGTGCACGTAAGAACCTCGTTCTTAGCACTAAGCTCAGCGGGTTATGCCGTAGCTCTGCCCGCTACTACCCACTAATTCCATCGATGAGCCTTAATTATTAACATCACGGGCGGCGGCTACCGCAGCTACAAAATCTATCAGCGCCTCGATATCATCGGGATTATCGCTCTTATTGAAATACCCTACCGCCCCGTACTGATGAGCGGTTTCGGCGATGTTCGGCAATCGAACGGCACTAGTAGCGACCACGGGTATCCCCTGATGAGACAGCTGCTGAATAATCGTTAGAGCGTCTGAAAGGATGTGGATGTCTAGCAGAACCACCGTCGGCTGAGAACCGCCCTCCTGCGCAAACAAGCTCTGACAGCTCTCCGCCCGCTCACACGCTACGTTGTACTCGGGGTTATACATCTCGGTAACATGGCAGATCTGCTCGAAGTGATCTTCGCTGTCGTCAATGACTAACAACCTGACATCCTTACGGAAGTCAGTTGTCTTTAAATCAATTGACGTAGGCTTATCCATTCTAAATATCGTCCTCAATTTCCCAAGAGAGACACGAAGATCCACACAGGCGTACTCACCCGTTCAACTACTATCGGCTTTATCCCACCGCTTATTGAGCCCGTAATTAAACCCTGCGGAAATAAAAACGGAAATATTTCTTGTCATTTCTATTCTTTTTGCATATGGTACCGATATAGATAACTAGGAGCTACCTCCCATGAATACGAAGAACAGAAAACAACAAAGCACAAATGCCGGCTTCCAGAGCAGCACACTAGCTCCGGTACAGAGGCAAACCCTAGAGTTTCTAAGGAACTTTCTGGCGGAGAAGGGCTACGCCCCTTCCCTTAAGGCGATTGCCGAGTTTATTGGGGTAAAATCCGCCTCTACAGCGCACTTTCACCTTGAGCGTCTTGAAGATAAAGGCTTTATCAGACGCGGCGCTGACGGCATGTTAGAGCTTCTCGACCGAATAACACCGGAACTTGGCCCGTCGGCTGTACCCCTAGTAGGGGTAATCGCTGCCGGACGACCGATTGAAGCCGTTGAGCAAGCCACCACCATAGAGATCCCACCCAGTATGATCGATGGTCGCGGCGAGGTTTACTGTCTTGAGGTTAGCGGAAGCTCTATGATTGATGAGCACATCTGCGACCGCGATATCGTTGTTATTAAAAAGCAAGATAATGCAGAGGACGGGCAGATCGTGGTTGCACTTCTCGATGACGGAAGCGCAACTCTCAAGCGTTATCGGCGATTAAAGAGTGGCAAAGTGATGCTCATCCCGGCGAACCCAACAATGCAACCGATAACAGTAGATAGAGTGACTATCCAAGGCCGCCTCATTGGCGTTATCCGAGAGCTAAACTAAAACTCTGCACAAAATAAAATGGTGTATCAATCGATGTTTTTCGCTAACCTAGGTTCACAAACAGGGCCATGCAAGAAAGCGAGAAGCAGTAGATAATTTTAAACTACTAAGGAGAAGGAAAATGGAGCTATACGACAACGATTCAAACGACAGCGAAAAGGGAAAGAGCCTTTCATCTGCAATCTCTCAACTCGAAAAGAAGTACGGCAAGGGCGCAGTGATGAGCCTTGGTACCTCGATAGATGACAAGGTCGAGGCTTTCTCGTCAGGCAGTCTCTCTCTGGACATCGCTCTCGGCATCGGCGGATTCCCACGGGGACGGATTTGCGAGATCTACGGTCCTGAATCCTCTGGAAAGACAACTCTAGCACTTTCTGCTGCTGCTGAGGCTCAGCGCGCTGGCGGAACGGTGGTGTACATCGACGCAGAGCACGCCCTTGACGTAAACTATGCCAAACGACTCGGGGTCGACACCTCCAAGCTCCTCGTCAGTCAGCCAGATTGTGGCGAGCAAGCTCTTGAGATCTGCGAGGCTCTCGTATCGTCGAGCTCTGTTGACCTAATCGTTGTTGACTCTGTTGCTGCGCTCGTACCACGCGCAGAGATCGACGGCGAAATGGAAGACCAACAGCCTGGACTACAAGCGAGACTGATGAGCAAGGCTCTGCGCAAGCTAACGGCCATAACTGCCAAGTCGAACACTACTATCATCTTCATTAACCAGATCCGTATGAAGATAGGCGTGATGTTTGGTAGCCCAGAGACAACAACCGGTGGAAATGCCCTCAAGTTCTACGCATCAGTTAGACTTGACGTACGCCGCATCGGCTCAATTAAGGACCAGAACGACGTAACCGGTAACCGCGTTCGCGTTAAGGTAGTAAAGAACAAGGTTGCAGCGCCGTTTAGGGAAGCTGAGTTTGATATTATATTTAACGAGGGCGTGAGCCTCCTTGGTGAGATAGTTGACCTCGGCTCTGACAAGGGGATCGTTGATAAAGCTGGGGCATGGTTCAGCTTCCGCGGCGAACGTATCGGTCAAGGACGCGAGGGTGCCAAGCAGTTCCTGCGCGATAACCCTGAAATGGCCAAAGAGATCCGAAGCCTCGTTCTGGATAGCTGTGGTATCAACGGAGCGTCGGCTACTGGCGCGAGTCCTGCCGCCACAGACGAGGGGGGCGAGGAGACTAGCGAGAAGGTCTCAAAGTCTCGCAAGAAGGCTGTGGCTAACGCCTAAGCAGCAGCTGCTGCTATCGGTCAACGTGAATCCACCTGTGAGGTCACGTTGACCGAAGTAGATGCCCAGATTCACCCCTGGATGACGCGGGCCCTGCAGGAGAACCTCACTTACTGAGTGACTTGAGCACCACGACCGTCTTTTTCAACCAATAGGCGATCAGACGCTGCGATCCGCCATCACCCCATAGGACCGCGCGAATTTAGAATGATTTACCTTGCTGAAGGTGAGGCAGTTCTCATCGAACCACGACCGCACCACATAGCTCAAAATCACATCGAGAACAGAGAGAGATACAGCAGCGAGTCCATTACCAAGCCGTACCTCACTTATTGCCGTTCTCGACAGGCTCGTTGACAAGTGACTTCTCGTTCGTTGGTGCAACCTCTCTTTGGACACCTTGAGTAGCGAGTCGCTTCGTGGGATAACACTGATGGTTGTGTGATATCGCCACTCTGGCGTTATCGTAGAGCCAGCCAACGTTCCCTGATTCCGCCATCCTTATGTTGCTCCGCTCTACATCCCT
Source organism: Bdellovibrionota bacterium (assembly GCA_044235305.1). Classification (GTDB taxonomy): domain Bacteria; phylum Bdellovibrionota_C; class UBA2361; order UBA2361; family OMII01; genus OMII01. Next base: position 1,522 of record JBIIHY010000123.1, on the reverse strand, counting down.
CATCTATTCAGGCATTCACCTCGTTACCCTAGGAGCAACGGTGCGTTACCTGGTATCGTCTGATGACGGGTCCTACATACTCACCAACCCAGGCTCTTCCGCCCATATCGAACTACTTCAAAAACGACTCGCAGGGCTGGATGTTAGCCTAGCAAAGATTACCAAGGTTTTAATTACCAGCCTCGATGCGCAGAAAGTTGGTGGCATCGCTCGATTTAGAAGGCTCTGCCCAAAAGCAAAAGTGGTAGTCCCGAAGGCACTGCACGGCCAGTTAAGCGAAGAGGCTAACCTGCGATTTATCTGGGAGCAGGATATAGAGCTTTGCGCCGGCTTCGCGCTATCAAACGCCGCGTCGTTTGAGGAGTTTAAGCAGGCGATCCGACCAGATATTGTGCTGGCTGACTCGCAAATCATCGAGCTCTCAGAGGATACTCGGGTCAAATGCATCGCAACCCCAGGCTACCAGCTCGGCTCATGCGCTTACCTCGTACTCCCTCATGGGTTCCTCATCACTGATGAGACCTTTGGATTTTTTCGAGGACGAGAACTTCCTGCTAGCGGCGCGGATGCAAGCATTCAATCTGCCAGCGCTTCCCTTGCCTTGTTCGAACACGTTGAGGTATCGGGACTGGGGCTGCCATACGTTGGTGCACTGACAGGCGCTCTGGTACGTCGACATATTGAAAGCGTAGCTCAAAATCTGAGTGACATAACCGAGCAGACTGTCGAGGGATTGCAAGAGGGACTCTCTACGGCCGAGGTCAAGGAACAGATACGCGAGGCGTTCTACTCGCCGCCGCCAGATGATCCTTTTCTGGCACACGCGATGAATCGAAGCTTTGAGGCGCTGTGCCGGCAGGTGCTTCCCCAATAACCACGCCCAACCTAGACGGCAAAACGACGAGCTTCACCGGAACCCTTGGCAGAATATGATAGATTAATGGCTCATCGACCGAATTAATGGGTAGTAGCGGGCAGAGCTACGGCATAACCCGCTGAGTTTCAGGCTAAAAACGAGGTTCTTACGTGCACCTGCTCGTGCGCGTGAACGTGAACGTACCCGAAAGGGATTGCAGTACTACCGTTGGTTTATTCACCCACGTACCTACCTACATCCCCGCTGACGAACACCAGAGCGGAGAACTCGTCCTCACTAGCGTGGTTTATAGCTATGTTGAGCGCGCGCGAGTTCATGTTTTCGGGTACGTTCACGTTCACGACCTCGTGCACGAGCAGGTGCAGGAGCAGGTGCACGTTCACGCACCGATATCATCAAAAAGCACCAACTAAAAACGTCGAAGACCCAGATCAATAGGCAGATCTGGACCTACAGCATCCGCGTTCTCGTAGCGCTTACCAATTAAGCTTCACGTACACCAACGCATGGTCGGAAGCTTCCGTAGGTTTGTACACAACCCCTGAAGCGTACTTACTATCCGAAAAAGCAGAGGCCCAGACATAAGGCAAGCTCTCCGCCGGAAGAAGTATCTCATCGAGCCACGAAAACTCCCCGTTATATTGG